>CALWYI010000026.1 GCA_944385715.1 uncultured Oscillospiraceae bacterium
CCGGGGATGTTGAAGGCGGCCTCCTTCCAGGTTCCGTTGTCCATGCCCCGGACCGCCCGGAAGGTGTCGGCGTTGGGATTGCGGCCGGTGATGAGGTAGTAGGCGCTGCGCAGGGCCGCGTCCATCACGCCGCCGGTGGCGCCGAAGATCACCGCCGCCCCGGTGCCGGCCCCCAGGGGGCTGTCAAAGGGAGTCTCCTCCAGGGTGTCCGTGAGGATGTGGTCGCTGCGGAGCATGCGGACAAACTCGCGGGTGGTGAGGACGATGTCCACATCCGGGTCGCCGCAGGCGTCCCGCAGGGGTTCCAGGGCCGCCTCCTCCTTCTTGGCGATGCAGGGCATGATGGAGATGACCTTCACCTTGTGGGGGTCCAGGCCCATCTTCTGGGCGAAGTAGCTCTTGGCCACCGCGCCGAACATCTGCTGGGGGCTCTTGGCGGTGGAGAGGTTGTCGGTGAACTCGGGGTAGTTGGACTTCACAAACCGGACCCAGCCGGGGCAGCAGGAGGTGAACATGGGCCACTGGTAGTCCTCCCGGTGGGTGAACCGCTCCACGAACTCGCTGCCCTCCTCCATGATGGTGAGGTCCGCGCTGAAGTTGGTGTCGAACACGTAGTCAAAGCCCAGGCGCTTGAGGGCGGTGACCATCTTGCCGGTGGTGGCGGGGCCGGCCTTCAGGCCGAACTCCTCCGCCCAGGCCACCCGCACCGCCGGGGCCACCTGGACCACGGTGGTGATCTCGGGATCCGCCAGGGCGTCCAGCACGTCCTCGGTGTCGTCCCGCTCCCGGAGGGCCCCGGTGGGGCAGTGGGTGACGCACTGGCCGCAGAAGGCGCAGTCCGCCTCCCGGATCTTCCGGTTGTGGCTGACGTTGACGGAGACCCGGGAACCGGTGCCCGCCACGTCCCAGATGTTCAGGCTCTGGATCTTGTCGCAGACCTGGATGCAGCGCATACACTTGATGCACTTGCTCTCCTGGCGGATCAGGGGGGCGGTGCGGTCCCAGTTCCCCTTGCGGATGTCCATGGGGTAGGGCAGGTACAGAAGGTTGGCCTCCATGGCCATGCGCTGGAGGGAGCAGTTGCCGTTGCGCACGCAGAAGGCGCAGTGGCAGTCGTGCTGGGAGAGGATGAGGCGCAGGTTGGTGCGCCGGGCGGAGCGGACCTTGGGGCTGTTGGTGTGGACCACCATGCCCTCCTGGACGGTGTTGTTGCAGGCGGTGACCAGGCGGTCGATGCCCTCCACCTCCACCACGCACACCCGGCAGGCGCCGATCTCGTTGAGACCCTTCCAGTAGCACAGGCTGGGCACCGGAGTGCCCGCCAGGGCGGCAGCTTCCATGATGGTGGTGTTCTCCGCCACCTCCAGGGTCTTGCCGTTGATGGTTACCGTTACCATTTCTTCTGCCTCCCTCCCTTGAAGATGCCGTAGCCGAAGTGGTCGCAGCGCAGGCACCGGGCGCTCTCCTCCATGGCGCCCTGCTGGGTGAGGCCGCACTCGATGCACACGAAGTCGTGCTTGCGCTCCGCGGCCTCCCGCTCGGTGGTATTGACCCGGCCGTGGGGCATCCGGTCCCTGAGGTCCGGGTCGGGGATGGTCACATCCACGGTGATCTCGTGGCGGAAGCCCAGGTACTCGTCGATGTTGGCCGCCGCCACCTTGCCGGCGGCGATGGCCTTGATGGCGGAGGCGGGGCCGGTGACGCAGTCGCCGCCGGCGAAGATGCCCTCCATGTCCGCCTTGGCCAGCTTGCTGTCGCTGAGGGCGTCGATGGTGCCCCGGTGGATGGGGATGCCGGCGTGCTCAAAGGCGTTGGTCTCGATGCCCTGACCGATGGCCACCACCACGATGTCCGCAGGGATGCGGACCTCCGGCAGGTCGGCGGCCTTGGGTACCGGACGGCCGGAGCGGATGTCGCCGGGCATCTGGGGCTGTACCCACAATGCCACGGCGTGGCCGCTCTCGTCGGCCTCGATGCGGACGGGGGCCATGAGGGTCAGGAGCTCCACGCCCTCGGCCACGGCTCCCTCCACCTCTTCCGGCAGAGCGGTCATGTCCGCCTGGCGGCGGCGGTAGACGCAGGAGACCTTCTCGGCCCCCAGGCGCACGGAGCTGCGGGTGACGTCCATGGCCACGTTGCCGCCGCCGATGACCACCACCTTCTTGCCGGTGAAGTCGGGCATCTCGTTGTCGCCGATGGCCCGGAGCATCTCCACCGCGCTGACCACGCCGCGGCTGTCCTCGCCGGGGATGCCGGTCTTTTTGTCGGTGTGGGCGCCGATGGAGATGTACACGCTGTCATACTGGCGGCGCAGCTCCTCGAAGGGGATGTCCTTGCCCACATCCACCTCGGTGATGACGGTGATGCCCAGGGACAGGATGGACTGGATCTCCCGGTCCAGCTTTTCCCGGGGGAAGCGGTAGCTGGGGATGCCGTAGCGGAGCATACCGCCCAGCTGCTTGCGCTTTTCATACACGGTGACCTCATGGCCCATGAGGGCCAGATAGTAGGCGGCGGACAGACCGCCGGGGCCGCCGCCGATGACCGCCACCTTCTTGCCGGTGGGGGCGGCGCACAGGGGCTGGGGCACATCGCCGGCGGTGTCCACGGCGTAACGCTTGAGGCCCCGGATGTTCATGGCGTCGTCGATCATGTTCCGGCGGCAGCGGGCCTCGCAGGGGTGCTCACAGATGTAGGCGCAGGCCACCGGGAAGGGGTTGTCCTTGCGGATGAGCCGCACCGCGTCGTCGCAGCGGCCGGCGTTGATGAGGGCGATGTAGCCGGGGATGTCCACGCCGGCGGGGCACAGGGCCACGCAGGGCACCGGATTCTCCAGGCTGCCCAGGCAGCGGTGGTTGTTGATGTGCTCCCAGTAGTCGTCGGCAAAGCCCCGGATGCCGTTGAGCACCAGCTGGGCGGCGTGCTGGCCGATGGCGCAGGCGGCGCTCTCCTCGATGGAGCGGGCGGTGTCCTCGATGAGCTTCATGTGACTGGGCTTGGCCCGTCCCTCCAGTATGTCGGTGAGGAGGATGGACAGCTGGGCGAGGCCCACCCGGCAGGGCACGCACTTGCCGCAGGTCTGGGCGTGGCACAGGTTCAGAAAGTTCAGCGCCATGTCCACCGGGCACAAACCCGGGGGCGAGGCGGCGATCCGGCGCTCCATGTCGTGGTAGAGCTGCTCCACCACCATCTGGGCCCGGTCCGGCGTTTTGATGTCAAGTCGGCTCAATAACGGTACACTCCTTTCTGCTCGCGGCAGTACCTGAAATATCGTGTTCCCATCTCTGAAAGCGGATGCGCCATCCGCGAAAAAATGACAAAAATCTAACGATGCGCCTCTATTATACATCAAATGCGCAATTTGTCCATAGGGTATAGAAAGATTTGTTAAATATATAACAAAAAACAATAAATTCTGCCGTGGGCAGCCCGGCGGGCCGCCCACGGCAGAGGCCGGAAGGGGAGGGGATCATGGATTTGCGGCGCTGTCCTCCGATGCGGCGGGCGGCGCCGGCGGGTTCCTGCGCCGCTTCCGGCGGCGGAGGCCCAGGACCACGGCGGCAATCACCCCTGCGGCGATCAGGAGTCCCACCCAGTTGCGGGCAATGCCGACAGCCAGGTCCTCCAGGCCCTCTATGCCGCTGCGCAGACCGGCGGAGAAGGCGGCGCCCAGCCGCTGGGGGAAGGTGAGGGCCGGCTCCTCCTCGCTGGAGAGGCGGTAGACCTCCTGGAGGCTGACGGTGATGGTGGAGTAGCTGATGAGGCTGTCGTACTGCCGGAGGCTGCCGGTGAGGTACTCGATCTGGAGCTCCGTCTCGCTGAGGGCATTTTCCAGATCGATGATGTCCTCCATAGTGGCGGCCTCCTCCAGCAGCGCCAGCAGCCGCTCCTGCTTGGTGCGCTGGGTGGCGAGTCTGGCCTCAATGTCGTAGTAGCTCTCGCCGACGTTTTCCTGGCTCTCATCCTGCCAGGTGACGTGGGCGGCCTGTCCCGCCTGGTCCAGGAAGGCGTCGAAGGACGCCGCCGGTACCCGGACGGTGAAGCTGGCGCTGCGGTAGGTGCTGTGCTGACGGATGCTGCGGCTCTCGCAGTAGCCCCCCAGCTCCTCCACCAGCCGGTCCAGGGCCGCCACGGCGTCGTCGAAGGCCTGGGTCTCCATCTCCAGGGTGGCGGTTCGGATGATCTTGGCCTGGTCCAGGGGGGCGCTGCCGCCGGTGTTTTCCGTAGGGACGGTGGTGCCGCTGTCGCCGGTGTCGGCGGCCCAGCCCATCTCGTCCATGATGACGTCATCGGCGGCGGCGCTGCCGCTGCTCATGGATTCCGGTGCTGCGCTGTCGCTGCTGCTGCCGCAGGCGGTGAGGAGACTGACCAGCAGCAGGGCGCACAGCAAGAGGGACAATTTCCTTTTCATCATACGATCCTCCTTTTCTGGGGGCTTCTGTTATGTATGACGCAGAGAGAAGAGGAAATGTGCCGGTTTCCGGCGGAATAATTTGTCTGCCGTCTTGCCAATCCGCCCCCTGGGCTTTATAATAAACTCAATCATGTCCATGGAGCTGACAGGGCCCGGAAACCGGCGCCCTTTCCGGGGAGCGGGCCTCCCCATTTCGGAGAAGTGCTGAAAGGAGCGATATCTATGACCATCACCTGGCTGGGCCACTCCTGCTTTGTGCTGGAGAGCGGCGGCTTTCGGGTGCTGCTGGACCCCTACAAGGTGGTTCGGGGCTATCCTGATGTGACCGCGGAGGTGGATGCGGTCTACTGCAGCCACGGCCACTTTGACCACGCCTATACCGCCGGCGTGACCCTTGCCGCCGGCAGGGCGGACCCCTTTGCCGTGAAGGAGGTCCCCACCTTCCACGACGATCAGAACGGCTCCTTCCGAGGGGCGAACACGGTCCGGGTGTTCTCTGCCGAGGGGCTGACTGTGGCCCATCTGGGGGATCTGGGCCATCCGCTCACAGAGCGGCAGGCGGCGGCCATCGGCCCCTGCGACGTGCTGATGCTGCCGGTGGGCGGCACCTACACCATCGACGCGCAGACGGCGAAAGAGGTGGCGGAGCAGCTCGCCCCCCGGATCATCATCCCCATGCACTACCGCCAGGGGGAGAAGGGCTTCCTGGAGCTGGACACGGTGGACGCATTTCTCAGCCTCTTCCCCCGGGAGCGGATCCGCCGCTACCCGGTCAGCCGCCTGGAGGTGACGAAGGACACCCCCGCCCAGGTGGCGGTACTGGCGGTGCCCTGATACCGGAGATACAGAAAAATATCCCGGGACCCTATGGGTCCCGGGATATTTTTGCATTGGATTGGGATCAGCCCAGGCTGATGCCCATCCGGCGGGCCACCTCCAGCATGCCGTGGCCCTCGGGGACCAGGCGGCTCTTGCCGGCGATGTCGGAGAGCTTGTTGGCCCAGACATGGTTGTTCTTCATGGCCACGGTGATGCCGTAGTTCTCGTCCTCCACCATTTTGGCGGCGTAGGCGCCGAACTGGGTGGCCAGCACACGGTCGTAGGGGGAGGGGGTGCCGCCCCGCTGCATGTGGCCGGGGACGCACACCCGGGTCTCAAAACCGGTCATGGCCTCGATCTGCTTGGCGATGCGGTTGGTGGCGGTGGTGTAGCCCTGCTCCGCCCGCTTGGCGGCACGGTCCTTCTTCTTCATCCGGGCCTCCTCCACGTCGTAGACTCCCTCCGCCACCGCCAGGATGGAGAAGGACTTGCCGTGCTTGGCCCGCTTCTCGATGGCGGCGCAGACGTTCTCGATGGCGTAGGGCATCTCCGGGATGAGGATGATGTCCGCGCCGCCGGCGATACCGGCGTAGAGGGTCAGCCAGCCCGCCTTGTTGCCCATGAGCTCCACCACCATGCAGCGGCTGTGACTGCCGGCGGTGGTGTGGATGCGGTCGATGGCCTCGGTGGCGATGTCCACGGCGGTGTGGAAGCCGAAGGTCACGTCGGTGCCGTAGATGTCGTTGTCGATGGTCTTGGGCAGGCCGATGATGTTGAGGCCCTCCTCGGAGAGAAGGTTGGCGGTCTTATGGGTGCCGTTGCCCCCCAGGCACAGCAGGCAGTCCAGCTTCATCTCCTTGTAGTTCTTCTTCATGGCGTCCACCTTGTCCACCTCGTCGTCGCCCACCACCCGCATGAGCTTGAAGGGGGTGCGCTTGGTGCCCAGGATGGTGCCGCCCACGGTGAGGATGCCGGAGAATTCGTGGGGCTGCATGACACGCCAGTCGCCGTTGATGAGGCCGAAGTAGCCGTTGGAGATGCCGATGATCTCCAGGTCGTCCCCCAGGCGCTGGTACAGGGCCTTGGCCACGCCCCGGATGGTGGCGTTGAGGCCCGGGCAGTCTCCGCCGGAGGTCAGGATGCCGACACGCTTTTTCATACGCGGTTCCCCCTTATATTATAAATAGTGCGCGGTTCTTTACCCTTAGGATACCCTGCGGCGGGAAGGTTGTCAATGCTCTCGCCCCGGTTGGCGGGAATAAAGACCGCCCCGGCGGCATATACTCTCTCCAAAAGCGCGGGTAGGACCTGCGGAGGAGGATGGATATGGACACTGGGTGCCGGAAGTGGCAAATCGGAGGGTTCCTGTTTACCAGCGCGATGGGGCCGCTGCTCCACTTTGCCTACGGGTGGAGCGGAGAGAACCCCGTTGTGGGGGCCTTTTCCGCGGTGAATGAGTCCACCTGGGAGCATATGAAGCTGCTGTTCGTGCCGCTGCTGCTGACGGCCCTGGCGGCGGCGCTGTTTGGCGGGCGGTGCCGGGGGTGCTGGACAGCGAAGCTGGCGGGGGCCCTGGCGGGACTGCTGCTGATCCCCCTGCTCTACTACGGCTATACCGGGGCCCTGGGGGTCCAGATAGATTGGGTGGATATGGCCATCTTCTTTGTGGCGGCTGCGGCGGCCTTCCTGCTGGAGGGGCACCTGACGGAGCATCTGTCGGTGCGGAACGGACCCCTTCAGGCGGTGGCGGCGGCGGGGTTCGCCGCCATGGCGGTGCTGTTCGTGTGGTACACCTACGCCCCGCCCCACCTGCCGGCCTTTCTGGACCCCCTCACGGGGACCTATGGAATATAGCGCGGAGCGGAGGCGCCGGTAAAGGCGCCTCCGCTCCTGTCTTGCCAAACGAAGAAAAATGCGCTACTATCGGGGAAAGGAGAAAACTTATGGGAGCGTTGCTTCGTCTATCAGATAGAACGAGGCGGAAAGGATTTTTTCGCGTGGCTAGAATTCAGGAAGATCAGCTGACCAGCTTTTTTGTGGAAAATCAGGCGCGGTTTTATCGCCTGGCTTACAGCTATCTCAAGAACAGGGAAGAGGCTCTGGACGCGGTGCAGTCCGCGGTCTGCAGGGCACTGGAGAAACAGGATAGCCTCCATGAGCCGGACGCCCTCCGGGCCTGGTTTTACCGCATTTTGATAAATGTATGCACCGACACCCTCCGCCGGCAGAAGCGGATCACTCTGCTGCCGCCGGAGGAGCTCGACGAGGGGAGCTACGAGGACCCGCTGCCGGCGGACGAACTGCTGCAGCGGCGGGTGGAGGCGCTGCCCCTGGAGCTGCAGACGGTGATCCGGCTGCGCTTTTACGAGGAGCTGTCCCTCCGGGAGATCAGCGAGGCCACCGGATGGAACCTCAACACAGTGAAGACCCGTCTGTACACGGCTTTGAAAAAGCTGCGCGTATCACTGGAAGGAGATGAGATATATGGATGAATTTCGGGAGGCGAAGGAGGCCTATGAGGCCACGCCCATTCCCGAGGAACTCAGCGGCCGGGTGTGGGCCGGCATCTGTCAGGGGCGGGTGAACCGCCGCAGGGCCCGCCGCCGCCGGGTCCTGCGCACGGCGGGCAGCCTTGCCGCCTGCTTTGTCCTCCTGATCGGAGGCTTGAACCTGTTCCCCGGCTTTGCCTCGGCGGCGGCAGAGATCCCGGTGCTGGGGGGATTGTTTCAGGTGCTGACCGTACGGGACTACGATGCGGTCCAGGACCAGATCAACTACCACGTGTCCGTGCCGGAGATCCAGACCGAGGGTGACGACGCCCTGGCCCAGAAGGTCAACGCGGAGATCCAGGAGCGGGTGGACGCCCACCTGGAGGAGACCAAGCAGCTCTGGGAGGAGTACCGGGAGGCGTACCTGGCCACCGGCGGCACCCAGGAGGAGTGGGACCAGCGGCAGATGGACGTGATCGTGGACTACGAGATCAAGAGCCAGACGGACACCACCGTGTCCTTTGTGGTCAACCTGTTCCAGGGGTCCTTCAACGCCTACAACAAGCTGTACTTCTACAACCTGAATCTGGCGGAGGACCGGGACATCACCCTGGCGGACCTGCTGGGGGAGGACTGGGTGGAGATCTGCAACCGGGCGATCCAGAAGCAGATCGACGCCAGCGTGGACGAGAACGGCTTCACCTACTTCTTCCCGCCGGACAAAGGCGGCTTTACCACTGTGGACGAGGACACCGACTTCTATATCGACGTGGACGGCGTGCCGGTGGTGGTGTTCCCCCAGTATGAGATCGCCGCCGGCGCCGCCGGCGCGGTGGAGTTCCGCATCGGGGGCTAGCTCCCGCATTCCCCGGGCGGCACAGGATATGCGCTAAAGCCAACCGCGGAAAAAATGAAAAACAGAGGGACACCCTGCCGCCTCTTGGCGGCAGGGTGTCCTGTGCTTTTCGGGAGTGAAAATGGCATCAGTGGCGGTGGGCTTTCCGCCAAGCGGCGGCCTCCTCCGCCAGGAAGCGGAACAGGGGGCGGAAGCGGGGCTGCGCTGCCACCATCCGCTCCGGATGCCATTGGACGGCATAGATGTTTCGGGCCTCATCCTCGATGGCTTCCACTACGCCGTCCTCCCCATAGGCGGTGATGGAGAAACCGGGGGCCAGGATGTCCACGGCCTGATGGTGATAGGTGTTGACCGTCAGCGGTTCGCTCCCCAGTAGACGATCCATCAGAGAGCCGGGAACCAATCGGGCTCCGTGGGTCCGGGGGGCGTCCTTATCCGAGGTGTGGACAAGGGAGCCGGGCCGCTGGGACGGCAGATCCTGGATAAGGGTGCCGCCAAAACACACGTTGATCACCTGAAGCCCCCGGCAGATGCCGAATACCGGCAGCCCCGCCTCCGCCGCCATGCGGACCAGGGCCAGATCCATGCGGTCTTTTTCTGCGTAGGTGTAGACAACCTGGGGAACCGGAGCCTGGCCGTAGAAGGAAGGAGTCACATCCTCCCCGCCGGGCACCAGAAGGCCGTCCAGCAGCGGCAAATACTCGGTTGCCCTGTCAGCGTCTCCATCCACGGGAATGACCAGAGGGGTGGCCCCGGCGGCGATGAGGGCCTGAAGGTAGGCGGTATTGACCATGTGTTTGTCGGGGGCGATCCGGGGGTCTTCAGCGGCCACCAGACCAATGACAGGCTTGCTCATTTTCCTGTACCTCTTTTTTACGCAGTATGTTGTCCGGCGCCTGTGGGGCTGCCGGGAAAACAGGAGAGGAGCAGCGCTCCTCTCCTGTGGGAAATCGGTGTGCTTTCTACGCTGAGGCGGCGGACCTCCTAGAAAACGGCTTTGATATTCTCGGCGATCTGAGGGGCGGTGAGGCCGTACTCCTTGAGGACGTCCTTGGCTTTGCCGGACTGACCGAACTGGTCCTGTACGCCGATCTTCTTGAACTGGCAGCAGATCTTGCCCATGAGGACGTCGGCCACGGCGTCGCCCAGGCCGCCGATGACGCTGTGCTCCTCCACGGTGACCACCCGGCTGCACTTCTGCGCGTAGTCCATGACGCACTGGGCGTCGATGGGCTTGATGGTGTGGACGTTGATGACGGCCACGCTCTTGCCCTCGGCCTCCAGAAGCTTGGCGGCCTCCAGGGCCTCGCTGACCATCAGGCCGGTGGCGAACACCGCCACGTCGTTTCCATCCCGCAGCACATTGGCCTTGCCGATCTCAAAGGGATAGTCCTCCTCAAAGACAGGGGAGGCCAGACGGGCCAGACGCAGGTATACGGGGCCCTGCATCTCGGCGGCGGCGAACACGGCCTTCCGGGTCTCGTTGGCGTCGGCGGGGCAGATGACGGTCATACCGGGAATGGCCCGCATGAGGGCCAGATCCTCGATGCACTGGTGGCTGCCGCCGTCCTCGCCCACGGACACGCCGGCGTGGGTCATGGCCAGCTTCACGTTGAGCTTGGGGTAGGCGATGGAGTTGCGGACCTGCTCGTAGGCCCGGCCCGCGCCGAACATGGCAAAGGTGGAGCAGAAGGGGATGAGGCCCATGGTGGACATGCCGGCGGCCATATCCACCATATTGGCCTCGGCGATACCGGCGTTGAAATGCCGTTCAGGATATGCGTTTTTGAAGGTCAGGGTCATGGTGGCGTGGGCCAGGTCGGCGTCCAGCACCACTACCTTGTCGTTGACGGCGCCCAGCTCAGCCAGGGCCTCGCCGTATGCGGCTCTCGTTGCTTTTTCACTCATAGTCTCAGCCCTCCAATTCCTTCAAAGCCTGCTGGCGCTGCTCCTCGTTGGGCGCCTTGCCGTGCCAGCCCATCTGGTTCTCCATGAAGCTGACGCCCTTGCCCTTGACGGTATGGGCCAGGATGGCCTTGGGCTTGCCGGGGGTGGTGGGCTCGTTCAGGGCGGCCACCACGGCCTCGATGTCGTTGCCGTCGGCCAGCTCGATGGTGTGGAAGCCGAAGGCCTTGAGCTTGGCGGCCAGATCCCCCAGGCTCATGACCTCGTCGTTGGAGCCGTCGATCTGCAGGCCGTTGTTGTCGATGACCACGGTCAGGTTGTCCAATTTATAGTGGTTGGCGGCCATGAAGGCCTCCCAGACCTGACCCTCCTGGCACTCGCCGTCCCCCAGGATGGTGTACACCTTGGTGTCCTTCCCCAGGTACTTGGCGCCCAGGGCCATGCCCGTGGCGATGGATACGCCCTGGCCCAGAGAGCCGGTGGAGGCGTCCACGCCGGGGGTCTTCTTCATGTCGGGGTGGCCCTGGAGAATGCTGTGGAGCTGGCGGAAGTTCTGGAACTCCGCCTTATCAAAGAAGCCCAGCTCCGCCAGGATGCCGTAGTAGCAGGGGGCGCAGTGGCCCTTGCTGAGGACGAAGCGGTCCCGGTCGGGGTCCTTGGGGTTCTTGGGATCAATGCGCATCTGGGTGCAGAAGATGGCGCTCATCAACTCCGTGGCGGACAGGGAACCGCCGGGGTGACCGCTGCCGGCATTGGCTGTCATATTGATGATATCGCGGCGAACTTCTGTGCAGAATTGCTTGAGTTCTGCTGTGTTCATGGTAATACCTCCCATCAGAATTTTGCCTGCCCCTAGCATACTGCACTTTTGCAGCAAAGTCAATCGGGCAACAGGATTTGACAGGAGTATTCTTGGGTTTTTTAAATTTTTGAAACGAAAAGCGCACAAATTGACAGCCCTTGCCCACCGTGCTATAATACAGGTGTTTTGCAGTCAGAGGGGACAGGAGGAACAAAGCATGATCAAAGCCGCAGTTTTTGATCTGGACGGTACGCTGCTGGACACCATTCCGGACATTGCGGGGGCGCTGAACCGGGCGCTTGCCGCCCAGGGACTGCCCACCCACACGGTGGAGGCATGCAAGACTTTCATCGGCGGCGGTATTCGGGAGGCGGTGCGCAAGGCTGTCCCGGCGGGGACCAGCGATGAGATGCAGGAGAAGGTCCTGGCCTGCTATAAGGACGACTACCGCGCCCGCTGCACGGAGGGGACCAGCTATTACCCCGGCGTCAGGGAGATGCTGTCGGAGCTCTCGGCGGCAGGCCTTCTGCTGGGCGTCCTCAGCAACAAGACGGAGGCCACAGCCCAGAAGATCGTCCACAGCTATTTTCCCGACGTTAAGTTTGCTTTTGTATTTGGCCGGGCGGAGGGGCGGCCCCTGAAGCCGGACCCCGGCGCCGCCGCGCCGGTGCTGGAGACCCTGGGCCTGCCTCCGGAGGAGATCGCCTACGCGGGGGACAGCGGCACCGACATTACCTTCGCTCTAGGGGTGGGGATGCTGCCCATCGGCGCCCCCTGGGGCTACCGCAGCCGCCGGGAGCTGGCGGACCGGGGGGCGCAGCTGCTGCCGGAGAGCCCCGCGGAGCTGGCCGCGCAGCTGCTGGCGCGGGCGCAGGGCTGACTTGCCGGCTGCCGCCAACGGGGCTCCCCCGGCTTTTGCAATAAGCCGCATGAAAATTCTGCCGTCTTACCGCCTTCTTCGCGCCTCCGGCGCGAGGGGGCGGGTTTTTTATTTTTCCCGGGCTGCCGACAGGGGGGGTTATCAGCCTTCCAGGCTGGCAGGGAGATTCCGCGCTCCGGCGCGGGTTACTTTGCCCTCGGCGGCAAAGTAACCAAAACGCCGCCGGGGACACCCCGGACCCCGTTTTTGCCCAATCGGTCTGGATGGGATTTGTCGGTGCACAGCCACTGAATCAGTAAATCCTCCGGGCATCTGATCTGCGGCGGGTATCTTATCTGGCTTCGGCTGACGCCCTGTTAAAGGGAAAGGCGAATCTATTTTCTGTGACGGACTCCCTGCGCCGATGGGATGCACTTTGGCTCCCGTCCGCGAAACAAGAAATAATTCCCAGCCCGAGGGCCGTCAGGCGAAGTTTGGCAACCGCCGCACTGATCACGAGGGGCCAGCGGCCTTGCAGTATTTCAGTGGCTGCCCGGTATCACCTCTGATACCAACCGATTGGGCAAAAAACGGGGGTCCAGGGTCTCCCTGGCGCTTTTTGGTGACTTTTGTGCGTACAAAAGTCACCCGGGGTTTGGGGCCGGGTAGGCCCCATCGATAAGCACCGGGGCCCGGGGGCGGAGCCCCCGTCGGTAGACCCCGGGGCTGGCTTCGGAAGCGGCCGGCGAGGGGCCACCCCTTCTCCGGCGGCCCAAAAACAAAAGCCCACCCGCCGCCGATACCGGCAGCGGGTGGGTTTGCTTTACATGGGATCAGCCCAGACGGACCTCGGCGGCCTCCTCAGGGAGGAAGTAGCCGGCCATGTCGTACTTGTTGTAGCCGCTGTAGTCGCTGAGGGCACGGCCCTCCAGGAAGTAGCTGCGGATGAACCGCTTACCGTCCACACAGGTCCAGTTCTCCTGGTCCCAGCTGAGATAGCCGTCCTCGTCGGTGCGCTTCTCGCTGAAGATCAGATCCACCTGGCGGTTGTGGTTGGCCACCAGATCCACCAGCTGATCGGTGGTGAGATCCAGTTCCGTCTTGTTGACGGTGTCGATGACTTTCATCTTCTCTGCCTCCTTAGCCGATGTAACCGGCGGCCTTCAGGAGCTCCACGGCCTTGGGATAGTTGGCGTCGCTCATCATCACCAGGGGGCCGGTGCAGCCCATGCCGGTCTCGGCATAGATGCCGGCCTTCCACAGCACCTTGGCAGCGTCCTCCAGGTCCATGACCTCGATGCCGGGGATGCTGGCGGTGCAGGGCTCGGCGGGGGGCGCCTTGACCTCCTCCTCGTCGGCGGCAGCGCCCTTGGCGGCGGCCTTGCGGTCCGCCAGGATCTTGCTCAGACCCGCCTTCTCAGCGGCGGCAAACTCCTTCTCGGCGATCTCGAACACCTTGCCCTTCACCAGCTGGCCGGCGAACTCCAGGGCGTTGGCCACCAGGGGAGCGCCGGAGGCCCGGGACACGATCAGCACCAGCTTGTCGTAGCCGGGGCCGATGCCGGGGCCGTAGCCGTAGCCGGTGGCCTCAAAGCTGCCGCCGGTGGTGTAGGCGGAGAGCATCTTCACCAGGACGTTGCCGGTGAGGCTGTCGCAGATGAGAACGTCGGGGGTGCCCTTCAGCACGTCGTTGCCCCGGAGCACCGCGCCGCCGTCGGCACGGGCGGAGGTGGCCCAGGTAAACTCGTAGCCGTTCTCCTTCAGGGTGTTGAGGGCCATCTCGGTCTGGCGGGCGCCGTCCACGTTCAGGATGCCCACAGTGGGGTTCTCCACGCCGCAGGCCTTGGCGGTGATGATGCCGTAGACCGCGTTCTTGATCATGCCCTCGATGCGGTCGGCACTGGAGGTGCCGGTGGAGGTGGCGATGAACATCTCCTTGCCGTAGGCGGGGGTGACCACACGGCCCACGGTGGAAACGCCGATGGGGAAGGGGAAGTGCATGGTGACGGCGCCGTCCACCTCGTGGGACTCCACCATCTGCTCCATCTTCTTGTGGCCCTCGTCCTCGTCGGCCACATGGACGGTGGTGACGCCCTCGGCCTCCAGGGTGCCGATGTAGTACACATCCACGCCCCGGGCGGCGGCCATGCGGGCGGCCTTCATGGCGTTCTCCTCGCCGTGCTCACTGCCCATGCCGGTGATGGCGATCTTCGGCCGGGGGCCGAAGGAGCCGGTCTCCAGGCCTTCCGCCATCTCCAGGAAGGCCTTGGCAATGGTTTTTTCCAAATTACTCATGTCGGGCCTCCCGCTTACTCAGCCTGGGCCATCAGCGTGGCGGCGAAGTCACGCATGGCCTTGGCGATCATGCCCTTGACCTCCTCCTCGCTGACGCCGGCCTGGGTCTCCTCAGCGCCGGTGTTGGCCTGGATGACAAAGGAGACGCCGTCAAAAAGGTTGGTCATGCGGCCCAGGAACAGGGAGCCCTTGCCGATGATCATGACGCGATTGAGCTTGCCGGCCATGATGTCCTCACGGGCGAAGCCGATGTAGGGCACGCCGGAGGGGATGTGGCCCTGGGTGGGCGCCCAGCCGGTGAGGCCGTGCTTGACGGGGAAGGAGGCGAGGTCCGCCTTCTGCAGTTCGCCCCGCTTGACCGCCAGGGCGGCGATCATCTTGTAGTTGGCCAGAGGCACATCGCCGGCGCCGGCGGGCTTGGTGATGTCGGGGTTCTGCATCTCGGGGGAGTACTTGTCGATGTCGGTGATCTTCAGGCCGTGCTTGTCCAGGGGGTTGGTGACCAGGCTGGAGATAACGGCCTGGGGGGCGGAGCCGGTGCCCACGGTGTGGCGGCCCAGCATATCCAGGTTGATCTCGGGGCTCACGCCGTCGTCCTGGGTGACCACCACGGCAAAGCCGCCGATCATGTCCTCCATGATGGGCAGGCCCTTCTTCACGTGGTCCTTGCCGTTCATGCCCAGCTTGGCGGTGCAGCCGCCGGCGGTGACGACGACGGTCTTATAGGCGCCGGAAGCGACCAGGGCGGCGGCCTCGATCATGGCGTGGGCGGGGGCGGCGCAGAAGCCCCGGGCATCGGAACCGGTGGCGTTGGGCAGACCGGCGATCTCAGCGGCGCTCTTGGCGAAGTTGCCGCCGCCCCGCTGGTTCATGTCGCCGCAGGCCTCCTCGGCGCAGTCCACCACGTACTCCACGTCCTCCTTGGCGATGCCGGCGTTCTTCACGGCGGAGAGGAGGGCCATAACGGAGCTGGCCTTGCTCACCAGGTTCTCGTGCATCACGTGGGCGGAGAGGTTCACGTCGATGTCGTGGGCCCGGTTGACGCAGCCCACCAGCTCGCCGTTGTGGTACAGGCCCTCGGAGTGCTCCTCGTCCACCAGGCGCTGGATCTCGGCGGCCTCGGTCTGCTCGGCGGGGATGCGGGCCATGATGGACTCGTCCATAATGGGGTTGGCGGCGAGAGCCGCCTTGTGGGCCTCCACGAAGCCCTTCTCCAGCTTGACAAGGCCGAACACGTCGCAGGCCTGCATCAGCAGCAGGAACTCCTCCTGGGGCATGATCTGGCCGAAGTGGCCGTAGCGGTCATTGACGTCGCAGACCTTGTCGCACCAGGGCTGGGGCACAGCGGCCAGCTCATCGGGGGTCTTGTTGCCGATGTACACCTGGTTGGGCCAGTAGCTGAGGGCCTGGTCGAAGGTGCGGATGTGCTTGGGCAGCTCCTTGAGGTACTCGCCGTCGGGGTTTACGATCCGCTCAGTGGTCTGGGTGGTTCCGTTGTGCAGAACCATGTCGGGGGTGTGCACCAGAATGTATCCGGCGCCTTTGATGACACTTTTCATGTTGTCCACAGCCTTTCTTCTCTTGTTTTTCCGGGGACCGCCGGAAAGTGCGGTCCATCAATCGCTATAAATCGATGCAGCAGCTTCCCTGCTGCGGGGAGGGGAGGGGTGGGGTGCTTCCTCACCATATGGCGTGGCCCGCGGGCGGCAATTGCTCCTGCAGCCATTTATAGTGACAGAAAGACGGAAGGGCGGCGGCTGTAGCCGCCGCCCAATAGGCATGTCTTGCTCCCTTAGTACTTGCAGTACTGTTCGCGGATGCTGGTCATCTCGTTGATGATATCATCAACATCCAGCACCATCTCCATCATGCTGACTTGCTCCTCATAGACGGCTTCATCGAACTCTGCCTTCACTTCGGGCTCGCACACATGGTAAACCTTGAGTCCCAACGAGACTCCTGTCAACGGACCGGCATAAGTGGGATCGCCATTGGTCACCGTCTCGGCGGCCAGGCCGGAAGCCTCACCCTCAGCGGCGCCCAGCAGAACAACAATGTTCTCGGGGCCATACTGCTCGGCGAGTTCCTTAACCCGCTTCTGATTTTCCAGATCCATTGCACCAGCGGCGGTTCAGACGAAGCACTCCGTTGAGGAAAACACGACCTCAGCGCCGGCGGATTCCGCGCAGGCCTCAATAGCCATGCCGGGGATGCCATCGCGGTCACCGATGATGATGACCTTCTTACCAGCCAAGATGCTCATGTCTCTTTCCTCCTTTGCTATAGATTTTTTATAGAAACCTTTCGGGTTCTACCAGGGATGGGGCGTACGCTTACGCGTACTTCTTGATCATGGCCTCCACGTTCTCGGGGGTGGCGTCCTCCTTGACGCAGGAGTCGATCATCTCGCCGTTCTCATAGATGGCGATGACGGGCAGGCCCAGGATCTTCTG
>CALWYI010000027.1 GCA_944385715.1 uncultured Oscillospiraceae bacterium
AAGGGCAGCAGGAAGGTGGCGGTCATGGGCCCGGAGGCCACGCCGCCGGAGTCGAAGGCGATGCCGGTGAACATCTGGGGCACGAAGAAGGTGAGCCCCAGGGCGAAGGCGTAGCCCGGCACCAGGAACCACAGGATGGACACCCCGGTGAGGACCCGCACCATGGCGATGCCCACGGATACCGCCACGCCGATGGAGAGGCCCTTCCGCATGGCGTTCTGGGACACCGCCCCCATGGACACCTCCTCCACCTGCTTGATGAGCACGTGGACGGCGGGCTCGGCGGCCACGATGAAGTAGCCCATGACCATGCCGATGGGGATGAGGAACCAGGGGGCGTCCCCGGCGGCCACCGTGGCGCCGATGAGCTCGCCCACCGGCATGAAGCCCACGTTCACCCCGGAGAGGAACATCACCAGCCCCACATAGGTGTAGACCAGGCCCAGGGCGATCCGCAGCAGCTGTTTGCTGTGGAAGCGCCGGGTGAGGAGCTGGAAGAGCAGGAACAGCGCGCAGATGGGCACCAGGGCCAGCGCCACCTCTTTCGCGTAGTGGGGGATGGCCTGGGCGAACTCCCGGGCGGCGTCCCGGGTGGTCTGGATGTCCGGCAGGGCGGCGGGGGTGTACCCGGCGCTGTCCGGGCGAAAGCCGATGCCCAGGGCCAGCACCGCCAGCACCGGCCCCACGCTGCACAGGGCCACCAGACCGAAGCTGTCGCTGGTGGAGTTCTTGTCCGTGCGGATGGAGGCAACGCCCACGCCCAACGCCATGATGAAGGGCACGGTGATGGGCCCGGTGGTGACGCCGCCGGAGTCGAAGGCCACGGGGATGAAGGCCCTGGGGGCCAGCGCCGCCAGCAGAAACACCATGAGGTAGAACACCACCAGCAGCCGGGACAGGGGGATCTTCAGCATGACGCGCAGCAGTGCCAGCGCCAGGAAGAGCCCCACCCCCGCCGCCACCGTCAGGATCAGCGTCAGGTTGGGGATGGCGGGGACCTGGTTGGCCAGGACCTGGAGGTCCGGCTCCGCGATGGTCACCAGAAGGCCCAGCACAAAGGCGGCGGCCAGGGTGAGCCACCTGTTCCGGGAGCGGCTCATATATACGCCCATGCCGCTGCCCATGGGGGTCATGGACATGTCCACCCCCAGGGTGAAGATCCCGGTGCCCACGATCAGCAGCAGGGCGCCGAAGAAGAACAGCACCATGGCCCCCGGGGTCAGGGGGGCAATGGTGACGCACAGCAGCAGCACGATGGCGGTGATGGGGAGCACCGAGGACAAAGACTCCCGGATCTTTTCCATGAGCTGAGGATTGATGGACACAGTGGCCTCCTTCCCGGCGGCAGGACCGCCCCGCACCCCCCGGGTGGCGGATCATAGTACCATCAATATACCATAAAACCGCCGGGGACGGAAGCAAAGACTGTCATCTTTACAAAATCTTCACAATACGTCCGCCCCTTTTCTCCCGGCGGAAAGTGTGGTATCATGGAGAGGATTTTACGAAGGAACGGCGGGAGCGAAGCGATGAAGAAACTGGTGATCGGCATACTGGCCCACGTGGACGCGGGGAAGACCACGCTGACGGAGGCCATGCTCTATACCTCCGGGCAGCTGCGGAAGCTGGGCCGGGTGGACCACGGGGACGCCTTTCTGGACACCGACGAGCAGGAGCGCCGCCGGGGCATCACCATCTTCTCCAAGCAGGCCCTATTGTCCCTGCCGGAGGCGGAGATTACCCTGCTGGACACCCCGGGCCACGTGGATTTCTCCGGGGAGATGGAGCGGACCCTCTCGGTGCTGGACGCCGCCGTGCTGGTGGTCAGCGCCGCCGCCGGGGTCCAGGCCCACACCCGGACGGTGTGGAAGCTGCTGGAGCGGCACAGGGTGCCGGTTTTTATTTTTGTCAACAAGATGGACGCCCCGGGGGTGGAGAAGGCTCCCCTCCTCGCCCGGCTGAAGGAGACCCTGGACGGGGGCTGCGTGGACTTCTCCGGCGGCGGGGAGAGCCTCTTTGAGGAGGCCGCCACCGGCAGCGAGGAGGCCCTGGGGGAGTATCTGGACACCGGGCGGCTGCGCCGGGAGACCCTCTCGGACCTGATCGCCCGACGGACGGTGTTCCCCTGCTGGTTCGGCTCGGCCCTGAAGCTCCAGGGGGTGGAGGAGTTCCTCCGGGGCCTTACGGACTACGCCCCCTGCCCGGACTACGGAGCGGAGTTTTCCGCCCGGGTGTTCAAGATCAGCCGGGACGGCCAGGGCCAGCGGCTCACCTTTCTGAAGGTCACCGGCGGCACCCTGCGGGTAAAAAACCTTCTCTCCGGCGCCGCCGCCGGGGAGAGCTGGGAGGAGAAGGCGGACCAGCTGCGGCTCTACTCCGGGGAGAAATTCCGTTCCCTTGACGTGGCGGAGGCGGGGACGGTCTGCGCCGTCACCGGCCTCACCCGCACTTTCCCCGGCGAGGGTCTGGGGGCGGCGGAGGACGCCCTGCCGCCGGTCCTCACCCCCGCCCTCAGCTACCGGCTGGATCTGCCCGAGGGGGTGGACCCCGCCAGTGCCATGGGGAAGCTCCGGCAGCTGGAGGAGGAGGACCCCCTGCTGCACATCCTCTGGAATGAGCGCCTCCGGGAGATCCACGTCCAGCTCATGGGCCCCATCCAGCTGGAGATCCTCCGGGAGGTGGTGGAGCGCCGCTTCGGCTGGGCGGTGACCTTCGGCCCCGGCAGCATCGTCTACCGGGAGACCATTGCGAACACCGTGGAGGGCGTGGGCCACTACGAGCCCCTGCGCCACTACGCCGAGGTGCGGCTGCTGCTGGAGCCGGGGGAGCGGGGCAGCGGCCTCATCTTCCGCAGCGTCTGCTCCGAGGACAGCCTGGACCGGAACTGGCAGCGGCTGATCCTCACCCACCTCCAGGAGAAGCCCCACCTGGGGGTTCTCACCGGCTCCCCCATCACCGACATGCGCATCACCCTCACCGCCGGCCGGGCCCACCTCAAGCACACCGAGGGGGGCGACTTCCGCCAGGCCACCTACCGGGCGGTGCGCCAGGGCCTCATGACGGCGGAGAGTATTCTGCTGGAGCCCTGGTACGACTTTAGACTGGAGGCGCCCGCCGCCAATCTGGGCCGGGCCATGGGGGACATCCAGCAGATGGGCGGTACCTTCGACCCGGCGGAGACCTTGGGGGACACGGCCCTCCTCACCGGCAGCGCCCCGGTGGCGGGCCTTGCGGACTACGCCCGGGAGGTGGCGGCCTACACCAAGGGCCTGGGGCGGCTGTCCCTGTCCCCCGGCGGGTACCGGCCCTGCCCCAACCAGGAGGAGATCGTGGCCGCCATGGGCTATGACCCGGAGCGGGATCTGGACAACCCGGCGGACTCCGTGTTCTGCGGCCACGGGGCGGGCTACGCCGTCCCCTGGCGGGAGGTGCCCGCCGCCGCCCATACCCCCTCTTTTTTTAAGGAGCGGGAGGCGGAGAAAGAGGAGGAGCCGCAACGGCGGCGGACGGCCCCTCCCCCCGCCTCCCGGGAGGAGGAGGCCGCTCTCCAGGCCATCTTCGAGCGGACCTACGGGCCGGTGAAGCGCCGCCTGCCCATGGAGTCCCCGCCGAAAAGCCCCCGGAGCGAGGGCACCCAGCGCCGGACGGTGCCCCCCCGGCGGGAGGGACCGGAGTACCTCCTGGTGGACGGCTACAACGTGATCTTTGCCTGGGAGGAGCTCAAGGAGATGGCCGCAAAGAACCTGGAGGCCGCCCGGCACATGCTCATGGACATCCTCTGCAACTACCAGGGGTTCAAAAAATGCGTGGTGATCCTGGTGTTCGACGCCTACAGGGTGAAGGGCAGCCCCGGCTCCGTGGAGCGGTACAAGAACATCCACGTGGTCTATACCAAGGAGGCGGAGACCGCCGACACCTACATCGAGCGGGCCACCTACGAGATCGCCAGGGACCACTCCGTCCGGGTGGCCACCTCCGACAACTTAGAGCAGCTCATCATCCTGGGCCACGGGGCCGTGCGCCTGGCGGCGGCGGACCTGAAGGCGGAGGTGGAGGCCGCCGAGGGCCGCATCACCGAGATCATCGAGCGCAGCAACCGCGCCCATAAGGGCTTCAACACCCTCCGGGACCGGGCCACCGTCACCGGTGGGGCGCGGCAGGAGAAAAAATAGCGAAAAAAGCAGAACAGGCCCCCGGCGTCCCAAGGACGCCGGGGGCCTGTGATTCTCGGAACATTCAGGACAGAGCAATGGTGAACTGGGAACCGGCATCGCCGGCAAAGACCATCCACCCGCCCTCCGGCAGGGTGACGGTGGTGTCGCCATAGATCCAGGAGCTGGCCGCCAGGGTCATATCGGCGTTGTAGACGCAAAAGCCGCCGTTTTCCGGCACAGTCACCGTCATGGTTTTCCCGGCGGCCTCTCCGGCGGTGAACCACCGGGCGGCCCCGCCTTCATGGATGAAGCAGTAGGAAAGCGGACCGGCATATACCGCCGGCACGGCGGCAGCGTCCATGTACAGCCCGCCGTTGAGGGAGATGTACTCCACGCCATTGTGCTCCACCATGGACACGGCGCCGCTGTCACGGCTGCCCACGCCGGGGATCTGGAGGACCGGCACTGCGGTGCTGCCGTCCACGATCTGGTTGGTCAGCATATAGCTCTCCGCGCCCTCAGGGATACCCTGGAAGGAGATGGCGGCAAACACGCCGCTCAAGGGATAGAGGGCGGAGGTGTAGGGCTCATTGACCTGGAAGTAGACCTTCCCCTCCCGGGCGTACCAGGCGGCCAGGGCCTCCTCGGAGGCCTGGTAGTCCGGCAGCCGCTCCAGGACGTATTCCGCCACGGCGGTGGGGGCAAGGCCCGGCAGCGGGGTGTAGGCCTTCTGGAAGAGGTAGACCCGGCCGTTTTCCTCCTCCACCACCTTGAAAAGCATGGAGTTTGCCTCGTCCCGGAAGGTGCCGTCGGCGTGGTAGGTGAGAGGCACGGAGGTGCCGGCCACCGTCAGGGTCATGACCCCCTCCGGGGCGATATCCACGTCATAGAGGAGGGTGGAGGAGCCGTAAGCGCCGCTGAAGGCGGTGAGTTCCTCCGGCATGGCGGCAGGCTCCGCCGTATCCAGGGCGGCGGTCTCATCCACCGTCACCCCCTCCAGGGCCAGGGCGTCGATGAGGATCCGGGCGGCGGCGGCCTGGTCGTAGGTGCTCACGCCGCCGGAGGATACCACCGCTGCGGCCATGTCGTACTCCGGCAGCACCACCAGGCCGCTGTGATATACCAGGGTATCGCCGCCCTTCACCAGGGCCTGGATGCCGCTGCGGTTGAAGGGGAACATGTGGACGTTGTCCCAGCCCAGGCCGTAGGCCAGGGCGTCGTCCTCGCTGTCCTCGGGCCACATGCCCCGCAGGTACTCGTCACCGGCCATGGCGGTGAGGGAGGCCTCGGTGAGAAGTTCCTCGCCGCAGAGAGCGCCGCCGAAGGCGGCAAGGTCCGAGGCGGAGGCGTAGATCCCGCCGGTGGCCACTACCGCCAAGGTCTCCGTGGGCAGGGCCCGGGTGTCGTCGCCCAGGTAGACCCGGGCAAAGCGGCCCGCCGCGGGCTCGTCGGCGGGGACGCAGGTGTTGGTAAGGCCCAGGGGCTCGATAATGGCCGCGTGGAGGTAGTCGCCGTAGCTCATGCCGCTGGCGGCCTCAATGACCAGCCCCGCCAGGGTATAGCTGTCGTTGGAGTAGACGCTGTAAGCCCCGGGGTCCGCCTGAAGGGTCTGGGTGGAGAGCCGCTCCAGCAGCTCATCAGAGGCGTCGCGGTCGTTGTCTCCAAAGAGGAAGGAGCCGGGACCGGCGCTGCCCATGAGGCCGGAGGAGTGGTTGAGGAGCATGCGGACGGTGATGTCCTGGTAGCGCGCATCCGCCATGGTAAACTCCGGCAGGTAGGTGGTGACCGGATCGTCCAGCTTTACCTTCCCCTCCTCCACCAGGTTCATCATGAGAACGGCGGTGTAGGTCTTGCTGATGGAGCCCACGCCGTAGAGGATGTCGTCGGTGAGGGCACGGTTTTCCGTGCGGGAATAGGCTCCGGCGCTGCCGGTGAGGACGATCTCGCCGTCCTGCCAGAGGGCGTAGGATACGCTCTGGGCCCCGCCGTACTGCAGAGCGGTCTCCGCCGCGGTCTGGGCGGACTGGGCCAGAGGGTCAGCTGCGGTCGTTTCCTCCGCCGCCAGGGCGGGGGTCCAGAGGGACAGGAGCAGGGCCAGGGCCAGTGTCAGGGCGCCGCGCCGCAGAGAGCGTTGCTTCATAGGATGATTTCTCCCTTCTTATGTATGGATCGCAAAGAAAAGACCCGTCCCGCCGCCGGACGTGTTCCGGGCGGGATGGGTCTCATTATACCTTTCACCGGACAAATGTCAACCGGAGAAAGAAGGAGATTTTGTTAAGAAAAAGCGAAGATTTTGTCCCTGTTTCATGCACAGGGACAAAAAATCTGCATAAAATGCAGATTAAAGATCTCTGCCTCCCGCCGGGGGCTCAAAGCCGGGTCCCAGATCCCCGGCCATCCAGTGCCTGCGGCAGAGGCCGATGTACTGGTCGTTGGCGCCCAGCACCACCTGCTCGCCCTCCTTGAGGACCTTGCCGTGCTGGTCGAAGCGGGCGTTGAAGGTGGCCTTCTTGCCGCACCAGCAGACGGTCTTGACCTCCTCGATCTTGTCGGCCATCACCAGAAGCTCCTGGCTGCCGGGGAAGAGATCCCCCTTGAAGTCCGCCCGGAGGCCGTAGCACATGACGGGGATGTCCAGCTCATCCACCAGGTGGACCAGGTAGTGGACCTCCTCCTTGGAGAGGAACTGGGCCTCGTCCACGATGATGCAGGCGTTCTGCTGCAGCTCCATGGGGCCCAGGGCCTGGAGCTCGTCGAAGTAGATGCAGGGGTAGGTGAGACCGATCCGGGAGACCACCATGTGGTCCCCGTCCCGGGTGTCCACCCGGGGTTTCACCAGCAGGGTCTGCTGTCCCCGCTCCTCGTAGTTGAACCGGGCCATCAGGGCGTTGGCCGTCTTGCTGGAGCCCATAACGCCGTATTTGAAGTAGAGCTGTGCCATGTTGTCTTTCTCCCTGTCTTTTCTCGTCGGTAAAATGGTAAATTCAGTATGGACGCGGGGCCAGGGCCTCCCTGGCCGCGGCCAGATATTTGGCGAAGGCGGAGGGCACCGCCAGCTCCGAGAGCATGGCCGGGTCCGCCCAGGTGAAGCCCTGGTTGTCCTCCCCCCGGACCTGCACCGTGTAGCCGGTCATGTCCCACTCCACGTGGGTGAAGAGGTGGCGGGCGGTGCGCTTTTCCCGCCAGTTCAGGGGGGCGAGATCCCACTCCGCCAGCGCGTCCGCCGCCGCGCCCTCGTCCATGGCCTCCGGCACGTTGGGAAATTCCCAAAGCCCCGCCAGAAGGCCTGTGTCCTTCCGCCGCCGGAGGGCTACCTTCCCCTCCCGCAGCAGTACGAATACGGTGATCTGGTCCCGCCGCCGGGCAGCCCGCTTCTCCCGCAGGGGCAGCTGGTCCTGGATTCCCAGGGCCCTGGCCCGGCACAGCCCCCGGAGGGGGCACGTCCCGCACAGGGGCTGCCCATTGGGCAGACACACCGTGGCCCCCAGGTCCATGAGGGCCTGGTTGTAGCCGCCGGGGTCCGCCGCCGGCACCGCCTCCTCCATGGCGGCGGCCACGTCCTTTTTCACCTTGGGGTCCAGCACGTTCTCCCGGATGTCCGCCACCCGGGCCGCCAGCCGCAGTACGTTCCCGTCCACCGCCGGCACCCGCTGCCCGAATGCGATGGAGGCCACCGCCCCGGCGGTGTACGCCCCCACCCCCGGCAGGGCCAGCAGCTTCTCCCGGCTGTCGGGGAAGACCCCGTCCAGGTCGTGTACGATCATTTGGGCGGCTTTCCGGAGGTTCCGGGCCCGGCTGTAGTAGCCCAGGCCCTCCCACAGCTTCATGAGGGTCCCCTCCTCCACCTTCGCCAGGGCGGACACCCGGGGCAGGGCCTTCATCCACCGCTCGTAGTAGGGGATCACCGCCGCCACCCGGGTCTGCTGGAGCATGATCTCCGACACCCAGATCCGGTAGGGGTCCCGGGTGTGCCGCCAGGGCAGGTCCCGGCGGTTTTCCTCGTACCAGGCCAGAAGGGGCTCCCCCGTGGCCCGGAGGATATCGATCTTTTCCCGTTCCATGGCTCCCTCCTATCCGAACCGCTCCGCGAAGCCGCACCGGCGGCACAGTTCCTCCGCCGGCTTCCCCTGGGAGAAGCCCTCGTACAGGGCCCGGGCCCGGGGGGAGGCGAGGATTTCATCCATAGGGGTGGCAAAGAGATTGCCCAGGGGGATGTCCCCCTCGTGGTCCAGACAGCAGGGCACCACCGTGCCGTCCACCAGCACCGCCGCCTGGTCCCGGAGGGCCAGGCAGAAGCGGGTCTCCCGCGCCGCCGCCCCCAGGTCCGGCCAGTCGAACTGCTCCGCCTGCTCCAGATACAGCCCCTCCCCCAGCCGCCAGCTGCCCCGGCGGGGCTGGGGCAGGTCCAGGGGGTGGGCGCCCAGCTTCCCCTCCAGGAAGGAGAGGATCTCCCCGTTGCGCTCCTCCGCGCCCCCCAGGTTCCACAGCCGGAGGGCACAGATGCATCCTGCGGCCGAAGCCCGCTCCGCAAACGACCACACGCTCTCCAGGTAGCCCGTCAGGGCCGCCACGCCGTTTCCCTCCATGCTGTGGAGGGAGACGCTGACTTTTTTCACCGCCGGGGCGGAGAGGAGCGCCGCCCCCTTCTCCCCCAGGAGGGTGCCGTTGGTGGTGACATATACCTTGCAGCCCGCCTCCCCCGCCAGGGCCAGCAGGGCGGGCAGCGCCGGGTGGAGGAGAGGCTCCCCCATGACGTGGAGGTAGATGTGCTCCGTGGTCCCCCGGAGGCGGCGGAGGACGAGGGCAAAGTCCTCCGCTGTCATAAAGGCGTTTTTGCGCCGGGTGCCGGGGCAGAAGGCGCAGGCGAGGTTGCAGACGTTGGTGATCTCAATATAGACCCGCTTGAGCATCCGTCCCGCCCCCTTCCCGGCTCCTCCGGCCAAAGTAAACTTCATTCTACCACACCGCCGCCCCCTTGGCAACCGGGCCTCCATGGCGGGCTTTCTGCCGTTTTACAAAAATGGGGACGAAAAAACGTAAAAATTTTCGAAATTCCTGTTGACAAGCCTGGAAATGGTGCCTATAATAATCCAGGATCTTTTGATCTGTACAATTTCATCCCTTATCAAGAGTGGCGGAGGGAACGGCCCGATGAAGCCACGGCAACCTGCCCCAGCGGGGGCAAGGTGCCAATTCCGGCGGAAACGCAAGATGAGGAAAACCACCCGTTTTCAGCACGCGCCGTCGGTGAGACGGCGCGTGTTTTTCTCGTTTTGCCTGCAAACTTTCATGCGCATAGCGCGCACCACAAAAAACAAAAGCCGCCCGCGCATGAAGTTTTGCGCATGTGGGCCGTCCTCGGCCCACGCGCTGAAATTTCATGCCGTGCCGCCGGAGGCGGCACAGGGCAATTTTGCTATGCCCCTGCATAGCAAAAAGAAAGGAGAACCAATGGCACATCGTATTTTTACTTCTGAATCCGTTACCGAGGGGCATCCCGACAAGGTCTGCGACCAGATCTCCGACGCGGTGCTGGACGCCATCCTGGCCAAGGACCCCTACGGCCGGGTGGCCTGCGAGACGGTGACCACCACCGGCCTTGTGATGGTCATGGGGGAGATTTCCACCAGCTGCTATGTGGATATCCCCGGCATCGTCCGCCGCACGGTGGACAAGATCGGCTACAACGACCCCGCTTACGGCTTCGACGCCCAGAGCTGCGCCGTCATGACCACCATCGACGAGCAGAGCAAGGACATCGCCATGGGCGTGGACGGCGAGCGCGACGAGGACATCGGCGCCGGTGACCAGGGCATGATGTTCGGCTACGCCTGCGACGAGACTCCTGAGCTGATGCCCGCCCCCATCGCCATGGCCCACGCCCTGTGCCGCCGGCTGGCAGCTGTCCGCAAGAGCGGAGAGCTGGAGTGGCTGCGGCCCGACGGCAAGAGCCAGGTCACCGTGGAGTATGACGCCCAGGGCAACGTCCTGCGCTGTCCCGCCATCGTGGTGTCCACCCAGCACAGCCCCGACATCGCCATCGAGGAGCTCCGTGAGGCGGTGATCGACACCGTGGTGAAGCCGGTGATCCCGGAGAAGTACATCGACGGCACCACCAGGTTCTATATCAACCCCACCGGCCGCTTCGTCATCGGCGGCCCTGTGGGCGACAGCGGCCTCACCGGAAGGAAGATCATCGTGGACACCTACGGCGGCTCCGCCAGCCACGGCGGCGGCTGCTTCAGCGGCAAGGACCCCACCAAGGTGGACCGCTCCGCCGCCTACATGGCCCGGTACATCGCCAAGAACATCGTGGCCTCCGGCCTTGCCCGGCGCTGCCACATCGAGCTGGCCTATGCCATCGGCGTCAGCTGCCCGGTGAGCGTCCTGGTGGACACCCAGGGCACCGGCAGGATCAGCGACGAGAAGCTCAGCCAGATCGTCACCCGCGTCTTTGACCTGCGGCCCGGCAAGATCATCACCCACCTGGACCTCCGCCGCCCCATCTACGAGCAGACCGCCGCCTACGGCCACTTCGGCCGCAGCGACCTGGACCTGCCCTGGGAGCGCACCGACATGGTGGATGCCCTCCTGGGCGCCTGCTGAGAGTGTCAAAAAAGTGGCCCTCGCCCCTTTTTTGAGGAGGGATTCCGGCTCGGTGCCGCGCCTCGTGTCCGCTGTAAGCGGACATTTCGACGCTACGAGCCGCAGAGTGTTTTTCCGACGTACACGCCGCCGGAAAAACGACTTGATTTTCTTTCGCCGCTTCCGAGCGGCGAAACTCTGCGAGGCTTTTTTGACAGACAGCAAAGGTCCCCCGCCCATACCGGGCGGGGGACCTTTGCTGTTTTTTGTATATGCTCCGGGTCAGTTTTGGCGGTCCGCCTGACCCCGATGGCGGTGCCTGCGCACCAGGCGGAAGATCAGCTGCACCGCCAGGGAGATGGCCGCGAAAAGTGCCAGCTGCCCCAGAACGGCAACCTCTCCGGCGCAGACACAGCCGATGACGATCAGGATGATACAGATGAGGTAGAACACGTCTGTGCCGTCCATCCGAAAGCGCTTCATGGGCTCACTCCCCTTTCTCAGCCTTCCTGAGCCTAATGTACCATATTTCCCGGGAAAAGGCAAGAAAAACGGGTAAACGGTTTCAAAATTCTCCGAAGGTCCCTCAGTTCAGCCGCCGCTCGAAGTTGCTGCTGATGTGGACCCCCTCCTGGATGATGAAGAAGGCCTTGGGGTCCGCCTTGAGGAGCTCCTGCTGCAGGTCCTCCACCTGGTACTTGTTCAGGCACACGCAGAGGATGTGGGTGTCCTCCCCGGTGTAGACCCCCTTGCCCTCCCAGCGGGTGATGCCCCGGTGAAGGTTGTCCAGGATGAAGCGGTCCAGGTCCGGGCTCTCCGCCTTGGTGAAGATGAGCATCTGGACGTTGACGCTCTGCTGGTGGGCCCGGTCGATGGCCATGGCCTGGAAGATGGTGTTGAGGATGGAGTAGATCATGGTGGGCACGTCGAAGAGGAGGCCGCAGAGCAGGAACAGTACGGCGTTGAACACCAGGTTGAACTGCCCGATGGTGAACCGGGCCCCCTTCCGGGACAGGTGGAGGCCCAGGGCGTCCAGCCCGCCGCCAGAGCAGCCGCAGGTGAGCACCAGACCCGTGCCCACGCCGGAGATGACGCCGCCCAGCAGGCAGCTGGTGAGGACGTCGTCCACCAGGGGCTGGGCCGGCGCCGGCACCAGACTCACAAAGAGGGTGTAGGTGGTGGCGCAGATGACGGTGTTGCGGAAAAAGATGGGTCCCATGGACTTCCAGGCGATGGCCAGGAGGGGGATATTGATGGCGTAGAAGATGACGCCCGCCAGGTCGAAGGGCAGACTAGTGACGCCCAGGGCGGAGAGGACCACCGTTCTGAGCAGCTGGCAGAAGCCCATGAGCCCGCCGGTGTAGAGGCCCAGGGGGGTGACGAAGAGGTTGATGCCCAAAGCGTAGATGAGGCTCCCCAGCACCGCCAGGGCTAGCCGGACCCAGCCGGCCTTCATGGTTGACTTCAGCATGTCCGCAAAACTCCTTTTCCGGGGGGCTTTTCCGCCCCGCCGGAAAGAGTGTAGCAGATCAGAAGCTGTATTGCAAGCACCGTCTGAGCCGCTCCCGGCCCCGGGCGATGGTCCGGGACACGGAGGACTTGTTGATGCCAAGCTCATGGGCCACCTGGGTCATGGTGAGGCCCTGGTCGTAGTAGAGGTGGAGCATCTGGGCCTGCCGGGGGGTGAGCTCCACCTTCCGGGCCCGGCGGAGGTTCCGCCGCAGCCGCTGGAGCTGCTCGCTGTTGTCCTCGCCGTTCTCCCGGTTCCAGGCGGCCAGATCCGCCAGGAATTCCTTGCCCCGGCCGGAGTCCCGGTCCGGATCAGAGCGTATAGCGCTCATTCTTGTGATACCTCCTGTCGTAGTATCGCTCCAGGACCTGGGCGATCTCCCGGGTGTCCCGGTAGAGGGCGGTGAGGTCCCGGATGCGCTGTTCCAGCCTGGCCCGCTCGTCGTCGTCGGCGGTTTTGGCCGCGTCCCGCAGGGCGATGATCCGCAGGCGGATCAGGTCGCCGCTCTGGCGGTAGCTGGCCGCCATGCGCAGAAGGGTGGTCATGGCTCCACCTCCCCCGCCCGGCCCCGGTGGGTGGCCAGCTCCCGGAGGAGCCAGGGGACCACGCAGTCCTCGCAGAGGGTCCGGCCCCAGAACCGCCAGCAGGGGTTGCCGGGATAGAGCTCCCTGCCGCAGCGGGCGCACTCCTCCGCCGGAGCCGCCCGCTGGAGGTCCGGCTGCTTCTTTCTGATGTACCGCAAAAAAATTTCCTCCCAAAACATAAAATAATGGTTGACAAATAAAAGGATTTCTGCTAAGATACGATTCGCTGCTAATCGTGCTGGTATAGCTCAGTTGGTAGAGCAGCTGATTTGTAATCAGCAGGTCGGGGGTTCGAGTCCGTCTACCAGCTCCACCCTCTTTTAGCAGGGACAAGCGAATATGGGAGCGTTCCCGAGTGGCCAAAGGGGGCAGACTGTAAATCTGTTGTCGACGACTTCGGTGGTTCGAATCCACCCGCTCCCACCAAAAAACGGTGACCCCGTCAGGGGTTGCCGTTTTTTCTTGTGCAGTGGCGGGTGGATTCGAAAGCCGGCTCTTGGCGGGGCGCCGGTGGCGCGCCGCAACCGGCGTGGCTTTTCCGCAGAAAAGCGAATCCACCCGCTCCCCGTCCCCAACCCGCAGCGGCAGTGGTGGGCTCCCCGCAGCGATGAGAACATGTGTCGGTGGCACATGTTCCGCGGAGGCCCGGCGGCTGTGCCGCCGGGAGGGCACTCCGGCAGGGGCAGCGTGGGCCGTACCGCCAGGTACAGCGTTTTTTTGGTGGGAGCGGGCAACGCTCGTCCCCAACCCGCAGCGGCTCTGCCTGATGTCCCGCCGGGGACTCTGCCGCCGCTTCTTGCTGCCCGGGGACCGTCCGGGCCGGGGCGGCCCGGCGGCGGGCCCGTCCCTTTTTTTCGCGGTGGAATTAGAACATATGTTCTAGTACGGACACTATATCACAGCAAAACTTTAATGTCAAGACAAAAGTAAAGTTTTTCTGTTGACAGGATTCGACAGATACGGTATGCTACGATAGTAAGTGTCTGCTGGGCTGACAGCGGACGGGGCGGACGAAAAGGAGGCTGCGGCATGAGTCTGGGACAGCGGATACAGGAGCGGCGGGAGGAGCTGGGGATCACCCGGGCGGAGCTGGCCCGGCGGCTGGGTGTGACCCCCACGGCGGTAGCAAACTATGAGGGGGGAAAGAACGCCCTGCGGGAGGACCTGCTGCTGAAGCTCTTCCAGGTGCTGGACGTGGACCCCAACTATCTGTACCAGGACGCCCTGATGGGGCAGGCCTTCGTCTGCTCCGTGGAGGAGCAGACCCTGGTGCGGAAATACCGGAAATTGGCCACCCCCGGCCGCCAGACCCTCCACGCGGTGGCGGACGCCCTGGGGGCCTACCAGGAGGACCTGGAGTCCCTTTCCCCGGCGGAGGAGGTCCGGCAGATCCCCCTGTACCGCTGCCCGGCGGCGGCGGGACTGGCGGCCCCCGTGTTCGGAGAGGACTTCGACTACATCGACGTCACCGGGGCCGTGCCCCGGGGGGCGGAGCTGGCGGTGCGGATCCAGGGGGACTCCATGGAGCCCTGGATCCAGGACGGCTCGGTGGTCTACGTGAACCACGACCCTCTGCAGAGCGGGGACGTGGGCATCTTCTGCGTGGACGGAGCCATGGTCTGCAAGCAGTATGTCCGGGACGGCCTGGGGATGGTGTATCTCTTCTCCTTGAACCGCCGCCGGGCGGATGCGGATATCCTGCTGCCCCCCAGCAGCGGACGGAGCCTGGCCTGCTTTGGCCGGGTGATCCTTCCCGGTCGGCCGGATATTCCGGGACAATGACAAAACGAGAGCAGCCCGGCGGGAAAGTCATTTCCCGCCGGGCTGCTTGTATAGGATTACAGAAAAGAGCTACCGCTGGGACGGCGCGGCCCACGCCTCCCGCCACAGCAGTTTGTCAAAACTGTAGCTGGCCAGCAGCAGGAAGTAAGAGGCGGGCCACAGCGCTGCCAGAGGGCCGCTGTACTGTCCCAGGGGGATGCCGTCCATCAGGACCACCCGCAGCAGGGCGTACAGCAGCAGGCACCCCAGGGACAGGTACTGGGTCCATACCGCGAGGATGGTGTGGAGCAGGGCCTGCCGCCGGTCCCGGCGGCGGCGCCGGAGATGGGGGGTCAGGTCGATGACCCTGGACGGGGCGGCGGCGCAGGCGGAAGCGGGATGTGCCATAGTGGTCCCTCCTTGTGTGATCTGGTATGGTCAGCCGGGGCGGGGCCCCGGTCTTGTCCTACTGTATGCAGGATACCAGAACAACAGTACGAAAAAACGGACCGCAAAAAATCCCCGGACAGGAATTTTCCTGTCCGGGGATTTCTGTTGCCAAGAGAGGTCAGATCACGCCCTGGGCCACCATGGCGTCGGCCACCTTCCGGAAGCCCGCCACGTTGGCGCCCACCACCAGGTCGCCGTCGGCGCCGCACTCCCGGGAGGCGTCGTAGGCGTTGTGGAAGATGCCCACCATGATGTGCTTGAGCTTCTCGTCCACCTCGTCAAAGGTCCAGGCGGCGCGCAGCTCGTTCTGGCTGATCTCCAGGCCGCTGGTGGCCACGCCGCCGGCGTTGGCGGCCTTGGCGGGGGCAAAGAGGAGGCCCGCCTTCTGGAAGGTCTCGATGGCCTCGGGACGGCAGGGCATGTTGGCCCCCTCCGCCACGGCGATGGCCCCGTTCTTTACGATAGTCTCGGCCATGGCCCCGTCGATCTCGTTCTGGGTGGCGCAGGGCAGGGCGATGTGGCAGGGGATGTTCCAGATCCCCCGGAAGCCCTCGGTGTAGGTGCTGCCGGGCACCTCCTGGGCGTAGGCGCTGATGCGGCCCCGGCGGTTGAGCTTGATGTCCTTGACCACGTCCAGCTTGATGCCCTCCGGGTCGTGGATGAAGCCGCCGGAGTCGCTGAGGGCCACCACCTTGGCCCCCAGGGCCGTGGCCTTCTCGCAGGCGAAGATGGCCACGTTGCCGGAGCCGGAGATGACGACGGTCCTGCCGTCGAAGCTGGTGTTCCCCTGGCAGCGGAGCATCTCCTCGGTGAGGTAGCACAGCCCGTAGCCGGTGGCCTCGGTGCGGACCAGGGAGCCGTTGAAGGTCAGGCCCTTGCCGGTGAGGGCGCCGGCGTCGTAGTCGCCGTGGATGTGGCGGAAGTGGCCGAAGAGGTAGCCGATCTCCCGGGCCCCCACGCCGATGTCCCCGGCGGGGATGTCCTTGAAGTGGCCGATGTGGTGGCTCAGCTCCGTCATGAAGCTCTCGCAGAAGCGCATGATCTCCCCCTCGCTCTTGCCCTTGGGGTCGAAGTCGGAGCCGCCCTTGGCCCCGCCCATGGGCAGGCCCGTGAGGCTGTTCTTGAGGATCTGCTCAAAGCCCAGAAACTTGAG
>CALWYI010000028.1 GCA_944385715.1 uncultured Oscillospiraceae bacterium
CCCTCTTCTCCGCCGACGGCTTCGGCACCTTCGGGGCCCTCAGCCGCGCGGTCCCCTGGCTGGCGGAGGCGCGGCGCTACTACTACAACATCGTGGGCAAGTACGGCGCCCAGGTCCAGGCCCTGCTGAAGAAGGCCGCCGCCCTGGACATCCGGCGGATCTGCCCCCTCCACGGACCGGTGCTGACGGAGGACCTGGGGAAATATATCGGCTATTACGACCTCTGGAGCCGCTGGCAGGCGGAGGATGCGGACGGCGTGCTGGTGGCCTACGCCTCCATCCACGGCAACACCGCCCAGGCGGCAAAGCTGATGGCGGAGATCCTCACGGAGAAGGGCGCCAGGGTGACGGTCCGGGACCTCTGCCGGGAGGACCAGTCTCTGGCCGTGGAGGACGCCTTCCGCTGCCGCCGGATGGTGGCCCTGGCATCCACCTACGACGGCGGCATCTTCCCCGCCATGGAGCACTTCCTCGCCCACCTGCGGGACAAGACCTACCGCTGCCGGACGGTGGCCCTGGTGGAGAACGGCTCCTGGGCCCCCGCCGCCGGGAAGATCATGACCGCCGCCTTCCAGGCCATGAAGGACGTCACCCTCTGCGAGAAGGTCTACAGCCTCTGCGGCGCGGTGAAGGACTGTGACCGGGCGGGCCTTACGGCCCTGGCCGACGAGCTTCTCAGCAAGTAATCCGCGGGATAGGAGGACCGGACTGTGGAACTGGACCGCTTTTCCTACCGCTGCGGGATCATCGACTGCTTCAACGAGATGGTCCGCGCGGGCCTCAAGCCCATGGCCCTGGCCCACCCCTGCCCCACCCCGGCGGAGCGGGACAGCTATCTCCCCTTCTGCGAGGAGATCTGCGGGCAGTACGGCACGAAGTTTTTCCCCGAGGACGCCCTGCTCCTCACGGACCTCTTTCCCCTCTCCGCCAACCGGGGGACCTACAACATCATCTTCTACCGGGATGAGGCGGTCCGCCGGGCCTACGAGGCGCTGAAGGCGGAGAAGGCGGCCCTCCTGGCCGCCGGGCAGTACCGGGGGGAGCCCCGCCGCCGTCTGGCCTGCCGGTTCGGAGCCCTCCTGGGCTACCCGGAGACGGACTGCCTGCGGATGATCGGGGCGAATACCGACCGGGAGGCCGGAGACGAGAACTGACAGAATCGGAGAGGCGGACAGGAGGACTTGTCCGCCTCTCCGCTGCACACAGACAGACTGTTGTGATTTTGCGGAAAGGAGGCGGTGCGCCATGCCCGCCGTTTGTATCGCCCATCCGGAGTGGATGGATATCGTCTGCCCCGACGGCACCGTGAGCCACGGGGCCAACCAGGACTGGTTCCCGGAGCCCTTTCAGCAGCGGGCGGGCTGCGGCCCCACCACCGCCGCCCAGATCTTCTGCTATCTGGCCCGGCGGAGGCCGGAGCTGGCTTCCCTCTGTGCCCCGGTGCCGGAGGACCGGGACGTCTTTGTGGCGCACATGTGCCGGGTGTGGCGGTTCGTGGCGCCCCGGAGCCACGGTCTCAACCGGCCGGAGTACATGGTGGAGGACATGACGGCCTACGGCGCGGCCTGCGGCGCGCCGCTTCACCCCACCCTGTTCGCCTTTCCCTCCGCACGGACCAAGCGGCCTCCCTGGGAGCAGCTGAGGAGCTTTGTGGCAGAGAGCCTCTCAGCGGACTGCCCGGTGGCCTTCCTCAACCTGGACAACGGGAAGATCCGGGATCTGGACCGCTGGCACTGGGTCACCATTGCGGGCCTGGAGGGGGACAGAATCACGGTGGTGGACAACGGCCGCATCTTCGAGATGGATCTGAAGCTGTGGTATGGTACCACCAAGACCCGGGGCGGCTTTGTGGCGGCCCTGGGCACGGGAAAGGCGTTTGCCGCGGAGGAGAAGCCCTGTGGGGAGGGACAATAGACTGTCGTTTTTCCTATACATACAGCCTTGGGGCGCACCGCCACATGCGGCGCGCCCTTTTTTGTTGCAGGACCGGGGCATACCGTTCCTTACGGGGATTTTACGCCGGGGACGTGGACAAACCCACGGCCCTATGGTAAACTGGGAGAAATCGGCGGCCTGTGCCGCGGGAAGGAGGATGTTCTGTGGGTGCGCTGGGAGAGAAAAAGCTGTTTCTGCTGGACATGGACGGCACCATCTACCTGGACAATGCTCTCTTTCCGGGGACCATCCCCTTCCTCCGCTGGGTAAAGGAGACGAGAGGGACCTACCTCTTTCTCACCAACAACTCATCCCGCTCCGTGGAGGCCTACGTGGAAAAGCTGGGGCGGATGGGCATTGCGGCGGAGAGGAGCGATTTTCTCACCAGCGTGGACGCCCTCATCGCCGACCTGCGGGCAGGGCCGGAGCGAAAGCTGTGCTACGCCTTCGGCACCGAGAGCTTCCGCAGCCAGCTCCGGGAGGCCGGTATCCCGGTGACGGACCGCCTGGAGGAGGAGATCGACTGCCTCCTCATCGGCTTTGACACGGAGCTCACCTTTCAGAAGCTGGAGGACGCCTGCATCCTGCTGAATCGGGGGGTGGACTTCATCGCCACCAACCCGGACTGGGTCTGCCCCACCTGGTACGGCTCCGTGCCGGACTGCGGCAGCGTCTGCGAGATGCTGTACCGGGCCGCCGGGCGGCGGCCCCGGGTCATCGGCAAGCCCCAGCGGGCCATGGTGGACCTGGCGCTGCGCCGCACCGGCCTTCCGCCGGAGGCGGCGCTGGTGGTGGGGGACCGGCTGTACACCGACATCGCCTGCGGTGTGAACGCCGGGGTGGATTCCGCCTTTGTCCTCTCCGGGGAGGGTACCCTGGCGGACCTGGAGAGCAGCGGCGTGCAGCCCACCTGGGTGTTTGACGACATTGCCGCCCTCCACCGGGCGCTGCGAGAGGGGGAGGAGTATGGACAGCACCGTTGAGACCATTCGGGGCTACTACGACGAAAACGCGCAGCTGGAGTGGGACCGCCTGGAGAAGCACCCCTTCGAGTTTATCTTCACCACGGAGATGATGGAGCGGTATATCCGTCCCGGGGACAGCGTCCTGGACATCGGCGGCGGACCGGGCCGCTACAGCATCCACTTCGCCCAAAAGGGGTGTCGGGTGGTACTGGCGGAGCTCTCCGGCGGCAATGTGGCCCTGGCCCGGGGAAAAGCGGCGGAGGCCGGAGTGACCATCGAGACCCACGTGTGCAACTGTCTGGATCTGGACCGGCTGGACCTGGGACAGTTTGACCACGTGTTTTTGATGGGCCCCCTCTACCACCTCCAGCGGGAGGAGGACCGGGTCCGGGCGGTGGAGATCGCTCTCAAGCACCTAAAGCCCGGCGGACTGCTGTATGCATCCTTCATCCTGCTTTTTGCGGGGATCATCTACGACCTGCAGAATGAGGGCCTTGTGGCGGAGGACCTGAAAAATCCCCTGGCCATGGAACTGGTGGAGGCGGTGGACCGGGGGGAGGACTACTGCGGCCCCGGGTTTACGGAAGTCTACTTCTATCACCAGCGCAACATCCTGCCCTTTATGGCCCGGTTCCCGCTGGAAAAGCTGCACCTCTTCGGCCAGGAGGGCATTCTGTCGCCCAACTACAAGGAGATCCTGGCCCGGAGCCCGGAGGAGATCCAAGCGTGGCTCACGGTGGCCCGGCGGTACCTGGAGGTACCGGAGCTGCTGTCCTATTCGGAACACGCCATGTATATCGGCAGGAAGCTGCCGTAATGGAAAACGACGAGGGAGAGAACATATGAAGCTGAACAACAAGCGGACGGTCCTGGTGGGCCTGGCCTTTCTGTCCATCTGCGCCTTCTGGCAGATGTACGACAGCGTGGTGCCCCTGATCCTGACCAACACCTTCCACATGAACGAGTCCCTGTCCGGGGCCATCATGGCTGCCGACAACATCCTGGCCCTGTTCCTGCTGCCCCTCTTCGGGGGGCTCTCGGACCGGACCCAGACCCCCATCGGCCGGCGGATGCCCTATATCCTGGCGGGCACCGGGGCGGCGGCGGTGCTGATGAACCTGCTGCCTCTGCTGGACAACAGCTACGCGGCGGCGGGCGGGGCCGTGGCCCTGGGGGGCTTTGTGGCGGTGCTGGGCCTGCTCCTCATCGCCATGGGCACCTACCGCTCCCCGGCGGTGGCCCTGATGCCCGACGTGACCCCCAAGCCCCTGCGCAGCAAGGCCAACGCCATCATCAACCTCATGGGGGCCGTGGGCGGCATGCTGTATCTGGGCGTGGCGGCGGTACTGTACCCCAACAGCAAGGTGGAGGGTCTCAGCCACGTGAACTACCAGCCCCTGTTCCTGGTGGTCAGCGCCATCATGATCGCGGCGGTGGTCCTCATGTTCCTCACCATCCGGGAGCCCAGGCTCTACGCGGAGAACCAGGCCTATGAGGCCGCCCACCCGGAGCTGAATCTGGCGGAGGACGACGGCAGCGGCCACGAGGTCCTGCCGGGGGCGGTGAAGCGGAGCCTGGGGTTCATCCTGGCCTCCATCGCCCTGTGGTTCATCGGCTACAACGGCGTCACCACCTGGTTCACCACCTATGTGAGCCAGGTGATGGGGGAGGGCCTGGGAGGCGCCTCCACCTGCCTCCTGGTGGCCACCGGCGGCGCCATCGTCTCCTATATCCCCGTGGGGGAGGTGGCCTCCCGGGTGGGCCGGAAGAAGACCATCCAGGCGGGGGTCATCCTCCTGGCGGCCTGCTTTATGGCGGGGTACTTCCTCACCACCCATTTCCGGGAGATCAACGCCATTATGTATGTGGTGTTCGTGCTGGTGGGCCTTGCCTGGGCCGCCATCAACGTCAACTCCCTGCCCATGGTGGTGGAGATGTGCCGGGGCAGCGACGTGGGCAAGTTCACCGGCTACTACTACACCGCCTCCATGCTGGCCCAGGTCGTCACCCCGGTGGCGGCGGGGACCCTCATGCGGCAGGTGGGCTATTTCATCCTCTTCCCCTACGCGGCCTTCTTCGTGGCGCTGAGCTTTGTGACCATGTGCTTCGTCCGCCACGGCGACAGCAAGGCGGTGGCCAAGCGGGGGCTGGAGGCCTTTGAGGACATGGACGACTAGAGAAAGGAAGCGAGCAAAATGAAAAAAGTGGCGCGGGGCGCGGCGGGCGTTCTGGCGGCGGGGGCCGCTGCCGCCGCCGGCTGGTGTCTGCTGCTGCGGCCCCGGACAGATCAGCCGGGGTGGGAGACCTTTCAAGGGGTGCGCTACGCCCACCGGGGCCTCCACGACGCCGGGGCCGGTGTGCCGGAGAACTCCCTGGCCGCCTTCCGCCGGGCGGTGGACCACGGCTTCGGCGCGGAGCTGGACGTGCACCTGATGGCCGACGGCAATCTGGCGGTGGTCCACGACAGCGACCTGACGCGGGTGTGCGGGAAAGCCGCCCTGGTGGAGGACCTGACGGCGGCGGACCTCAAAGACTACCCCCTCCAGGGCACGGCGGAGACCATCCCCCTCCTGGGGGAGGTGCTGGCCCTGTTCGAGCGGGAGACGCCCCTCATCATCGAGCTGAAGGCGGCGGGGGGCAACGACGAGGCCCTCACGGACCGGGTGATGGAGGTGCTGGCGGACTACGGCGGGGACTACTGCATCGAGTCCTTCTACCCCGCCGTGGTGCGGCGGCTGCGGGAGCGGTACCCCCGGGTGATCCGGGGCCAGCTGTCGGAGAATTTCTTCCGGGGCAGCGAGACGGGGGGCCTCTCCCGGCCCGCCGCGGCGGTGATGACTCTGCTTCTCACCACCTCCGCCACCCGGCCGGACTTCATCGCCTACCACTATACGGACCGTAACTGCACCAGCCTCCGGCTGATGAAGAAGCTCTACGGCGTCCACGAGGTGGCCTGGACCGTCCGGGACCGGGCGGCTATGGAGGCCCTGGAGCGGGAGGGCGTCACCGTGATCTTCGAGGGCTTCGTGCCCTGAAAACCGAACAGACAGCAGCCGGGAGGCAGAGCGTGCTCTGCCTCCCGGCTGTGGTTTTGTCCGCGCTCAGCTGTTGCGGCGGCTGATGGGGTGGCGGATGAAGATGCGGCGCAGGGCCTGGCCGTTGAAGGGGTAGAGGGGGTAGAGATAGCCCTTCCCCAGGATGGGCTTTGTGGTGACCAGGAGGCCCACAAAGAGGAGGAGCCCCGCGATGAGTCCCCACACGTCAAAGGCGGCGATGAGTAGCAGGATCACCATTCGCATGAGCTTGAGGGCGTAGCCCAGCTCGAAGCTGGGCTGGGCGAAGTTTGCGATGGCCACGAAGGCCATGTACACCAGCACCTCCGGCACCAGCCACCGGGCCTGGACGGCAAATTCCCCCAATATCAGGGCTCCCAGCATGCTGAAGGAGTTGCTCAGCGCGTCGGGGGTGTTGAGGGAGGCCAGCTTCAGAAGGTCTACCACAAATTCCAGCAGCAGCATCTGCACCAGCAGCGGCACGCTCCCCTCCTCCTCCGGGGCCACGAATCGGAGAAACTCCGGGGCCTGGGAGGGGTCCTTCACCAGGAGGTACCACAGGGGCGTGATGAGGAGGGAGAGGAGCATCACGGCGATGCGGAGATACCGGAGGTAGGTACCCACCAGGGGCGGAAAGTAGTAGTCGTTGGCCTCCTCCATGAAGTCGAAGAAGTGGGTGGGCAGGAGCATCACCGACGGGGAGTTGTCCACCAGGAGGACAATATTCCCCTCCATGACGCAGGCGGTGGCGGAGTCGGGCCGCTCGGTGTAGCGGACCTTGGGGAAGGGGTTGTACCACTGGGGGGCCATCATGGCCTCGGCGATGCTCTCCTGGCTCATGGCGGTGGAGTTGACGTCGATGGCGGCAAGCTTCTTCCGCAGGGTCTCCAGCTCCTCCCGGTCCACCTTGCTCTCCAGATAGGCCAGCACCACGTCGGTCTTGCTGCGGCTGCCCACCTTGTGGTTCTCCAGGGTCAGGTCCTTGTCCCGGATGCGGCGGCGAAGGAGGGCGGTGTTCTGCACCAGGGTCTCGGTGAAGCCGTCGTGGCTGCCCCGGAGGACCTTGCCGTCGGAGGGCTCGGACACTGCCCGGCAGGGGTAGCCCTTGGCGTCGATGAGGGCGCAGCGGTCGAAGCCGTCCACCAGCAGCACCGTCTTGCCCAGAAAGGCGCCGGTGAGGATGGCGTCGATCTGATTCTCGCAGTCCACCTCGCAGAAGGTGATGCACCGGTCGATGAACTCCTGCATGTCCCGGGCCTCCTCCGCCAGCCGGGCCCCCCGGCCCAGGAGAAAGGAACAGATGCGTTCGATGACGCCGTCGTCGCCGTAGCCGTCGATGACGTAGAGCCGGCCTTTGCGGCTGCCGATCCAGAGATCCCGGGATATCACGTCGTAGCTGCGGCCCGCCCCCAGCAGATCGTCCAGCGCCGCCTGGTTCTCCTGGAGTTTGTCCGTAAGCTGATCCATGTCTTGTCCTCCCTGCCGGTATTTGGGAGTAGTGTGCCCGGCGGAGGGGGAGAATATGCCCGTGGAAGGGGGACTTTTTGCGGGCCGGGCCGCCTTGCTTTTTCCGCCGAGTCGGATATAATGGAGTAAAAAAGGGAGGAGGCGGCCCATGGAGACAAAAAAGTGGGAGGCGCTGCTGACGGCGGTGGAACTGGGGAGCTTCACCCGGGCGGCGGAGAAGCTGGGGTGCACCCAGTCGGGACTCACCCATATGATGAACAGCCTGGAGGGGGAGGTGGGCTTTCCCCTGCTGGTACGGGACCGCTACGGCGTGCGGCTGACCGCGGCGGGGGAGCGGCTGCTGCCCGCTGTCCAGGCTTTTCTTCAGGGGGAGCGCCGCCTGGAGGAGGAGATCGCCGCCCAGACCAGCAGCAAGCGGGAGAATATCCGGGTGGCGGCCTACTCCAGCATCTGCATGCACTGGCTGCCCACCATCGTCCAGCAGTTCCGCTGGGCCTTTCCGGACGTGTCCGTGGATATCCGCATGGGCAGCGTGGAGGAGATGTACCGCTGGCTCCAGGAGGACAAGGTGGACCTGAGCTTTGCCAGCCGCCAGGACCGGGGCCGCTACGACTGGGTGCCCCTGTGGGACGACCCCCTGCTGGCCATACTGCCCATGGACTACCCGGCGGCGGGGCGGGAGCGGTTTCCGGTGGCGGAGTTCGGCGGGAAGGAGTTCCTCATGCCCTCTCTGGGCTTTGATCTGGATATCCTGCGGGTGTTCGGGGACCTGGACGTCCGGCCGGACATCAAGGACACCCAGGTGGAGGACGCGGCCATCCTCTCCATGGTGGAGCACGGCCTGGGGGTCAGCATCCTCTCGGAGCTGGTGCTCCAGGGCCGCCGGGACAACGTCCGGAGCCTGCCCCTGGACCCGCCGGCCTGCCGCCGCATCGGCATCGCCGTATCCTCCCTGACGGAGGCCTCCCCCATCATCCGGCAGTTCATCGACTACTCCACCCGCATCGTAGCGGAGCTCCATCAGCCGCAGCCATAAAATCGGCAGGGCGGGAGGCCAAAGGCCTCCCGCCCTTTGCGGCGCGTGCTATTCCACCGTCTCCCCGCCGGCGAAGCGGATGGCCCCCAGGGCCAGTTCCAGCGTGGGGTCGGTGAAGGGATAGTCCAGGTGGTAGAGCTTTGCCGCCAGGGGCAGCTCCGTGCAGCCCAGGATCAGGGTCTGGGCCCCCCGGCCCAGCAGCTCCTCCATGGCCCGCCGGGCGGGGGCGGGATCGTGGTGAAGGTCCCCGGCCTTGATACCCCGGTAGGTCAGGTCCATAATGGCCTGCTGGTCCGCCCCCTCCGGGGTCAGAAGCCTGATTCCGGTGCCGGCAAAGGCCTTCTGGTAAACGCCGGCCTGGATAGTCCCGTCCGTGGCCAGCAGTCCAGCGGCGGCAACGCCCCGCTCCCGCAGAGCCTGAGCCGTCAGGCGAATCATATGGAGCACCGGGACGCGTACCGCGGCGGTAATGGCGTCATAAAAGCTGTGGGCGGTGTTGCAGGGCATGACCAGGACTTCCGCTCCCATCTTTTCCAGCAGAACAGCGCTGGCGACGAGCTGGGGGGCGGGGTCCTCCCCGCCGTGGAGCAGCGCCGCCGTGCGGTCGGGGATGCCGGTGTTGCTGTCGATGAGGACCCGCAGGTGGTCCTGGTCCCGCTGCGCGCGCGTATGCAGGGTAATTTTCTCGAATAGGTCGGCAGTGGCCAGGGGCCCCATGCCGCCGATAATGCCAATGATCTTTTTTGTCATGGGCCGCACCCCCCTTTGTCCGTATAGTCTACCACAGGGACCGTCGGGGCGCAAGGGCGAAGGAGAGGAAACAGGCAGAGGGGGCAGCCCTATGGGCCGCCCCCTCTGCCTGCCTATCCTGTCCGCCCGGCGGCGGTCACCCTCTGTCCCGCAGCCGTTTCAGCAGCCGCAGCTTCAGGGCTTTGAACCGGGCCATGCGGCCGCTGGTGTACAGAATGCCCGCCAGCATCATCCCGTAGGCAAAGCCCAGGGCGCAGCTGGCCGGACCCTCCCAGCGGGCAGGCATACCCGCCGCGTACCACACCAGATAGAGGGTGAAGAGCACCGTCCCGATGATGAACAGCCCGCACATCCGCCGGGCGAACTTCCGCTTCTCCCGGTTGCTGTAGTCCGCCACCTTCACCACCGTCTCCTCCAGTTCCGGATTCATTTTTTCGTCCTTCCTTTCTCCGTCCAGCAGCTCCCGGAGCTCCACCCCGTGGTAGTCCGCGAGGATCATCAGAAGGTCCAGATCCGGCAGGTTGCTGCCGGTCTCCCACCGAGACACCGTCCGGCTGGACACCCCCAGCGTCTCCGCCAGCTGCTCCTGGGTGATGCCGCGCTCCTTCCGCAGCTCCTTCAGAAAGCCGCCGATTTTTTTCTGATCCAAAGCTGGTTCCTCCCTTCGGTGAAAAGACTACTCCATGGCGGGGCCGGAGAACAGGACACAGAGGGGGAGTCTGCCCCTTTTCCGCACCGGACACGCCGTGTCCGGTGCGGAAAGCCCCCCAGAAACGGCCGCAGCCGCCGGGCGGAGCTTTCCTCCGCCCGGCGGCTGTCAGTTTTCGGTACTGGTACCCGGCATGCCGCCCATCCGGACGAAGTAGGAGCGGGCCTCCTCCGCGTCCCGGATGATCTGCTGCCGCAGGGCCTCCAGATCGTCGAAGCGGCGCTCCGGCCGCAGCTGGCGGAGGAACTCCACCCGGCAGATCTCCCCGTAGAGGCCCAGCTTCTCGTCCAGCAGGTGGCTCTCCACGGTGACGCCGCCGTCCACGTCCACCGTGGGCCGCACCCCCACGTTGGTGACGGCGGGGAACACCTGGCCGTCCACCGTCACCCGGGCGGCGTAGACCCCGTAGGCGGGCACCAGGTGGCCCTCCGGGGGGATCAGGTTGATGGTGGGGGCCCCCAGCCGGGAGCCCAGGCCCTTGCCGTGGCGGACGGTGCCGGTGAGGGAGTAGGGCCGGCCCAGGAACCGCCGGGCGTTCTCCACGTCCCCCGCCTCCAGCAGCCCCCGGATGTGGGTGGAGCTGACGGTGACGCCGTCCAGGGTGACGGCGGGAATGATGTCGCAGCCGATGCCCAGCTGCTCCGCCTTCCGGGAGAGGAGGGTGGGGGTGCCGACGTTCTTGTGGCCGAAGCGGAAGCTGTGGCCCGCCACCAGCCACCCGGCCCGGTACCGCTGGGCCAGCATGAGGACGAAGTCCACCCAGGGCATGGTCATCAGCTCCCGGTCGAAGGGGGCCACAATGACCTCCTCGATGCCGAAGATCTCCTTGGCCGCCATGCGCCGCTCCTCCAGCGTGGTGAGCAGGGGCACCGGCACGCCGGTGACGAACTCCCGGGGAGAGCGGTCAAAGGTGAACACCGCGGGGGTGAAGCCCTTCTCCCGGGAGCGGTCCACCGCCCGGCGCAGCAGGGCCTGGTGGCCCAGATGGACCCCGTCGAAGAAGCCCAGGGCGATGACTTTTCTCATTTCCTTGTCCATGGGAGATCCCTCCGCTCGTGGAAATCAGGCGGTTCAGCCGCCGAAAAAGTTCTTGACGGACACCAGCTGCCCGCTCTTGCATTGGCTCAGGCACAGGAAATCCCCCTCCCGGCCGTAGACCCGGTAGCGCTGTCCCTCAACCAGATCCCGGACGGGGACGGGGTTGCCGTTGCGGCAGAGGGCCTCCTGCCGGGGGGCGGCCAGGGTGTAGGCGGGATATGCCCGGAAGAAGCTGTCCGTGGGCAGCAGCAGGGCCCCCCGCTCCTCCGCCACCCGCTCCAGGGTGACCGCCTCGGAGAGGGTGAACCCCGCCGCCATGGTCCGCCTGAGGCTGCACATGCACCCGCCGCAGCCCAGGGCCCCGCCGATATCGTGGCAGAGGGTCCGCACGTAGGTGCCCTTGGAGCAGCGCACCCGCAGGAGGTAGTCTCCCTCTCCGGTCTGCTCCAGCACCTCCAGGGCGTGGATGGTCACCGGCCGGGGGTCCCGGTGGACCTCCTTTCCCGCCCGCGCCAGCTCGTAGAGCTTTTTGCCCTCCCGCTTGATGGCGGAAAACATGGGGGGCACCTGGGCGATGGGGCCGGTGAAGGCGGGCAGCACCGCCTCCAGGGCGGCCCGGCCTGGCAGGGCGGCGGAGGTGGAGAGCACCTCCCCGGTGATATCCTGGGTGTTGGTCACAAGGCCCAGCCGCAGTCCGGCGATGTACTCCTTGTCCCCCTTCTCCGCGAATTCCACCGCCTTGGTGGCGCTGCCCACAAATACCGGCAGCACGCCGGTGGCCATGGGGTCCAGGGTGCCGCCGTGGCCCACGCGCCGCTCCTTCAAAATGCCCCGGAGCTTGGCGCACACGTCCATGCTGGTCCAGTCCGCTGGCTTGTCGATGATGATGATGCCGTTTGCCATAGGTCCTCCTGTCGTGGGAGAAGTGGAAGATACCGCGGCGAGGGCCTCCGTCAAAGCCCTTTGACGGAGGCCCTCCATCCCGGACGGGGAGACACCTTACTGGCCGTTCTCCCCGGTGCTGTCATTTGCGTCGGCGCCGTCGGCTTCCGCGCCGGCTGTATCGGCGGCGCCGTCGCTGTCCGCCGTGCCGTCGTCTCCGGCGCTCTCCGCCTCCGCCGCCGCGTCCTTCTCGGTGAGCCAGGCGGTGTAGCTGGCGTACAGCGCGCCGGGGGTCATGGCGTCCGTCTTCTCGCTGACGGTGACCTCCGCCTCCTGCACGGCCAGCTGGAGCAGGGAGTTCATGTGCTCCTCCGCCAGGGCCCGCTTCTGATCGGGGTAGTCCGCAAAGCCCTGGATGAGATCCTTGCGCAGGATGATGTGGTAGCCGTAGCTGCTCTCCACGATGCCGCTGATCTCACCGGGATTCAGGGCGCTGGCGGCGTCCTCAAACTCCGTGACCATGGTGCCGGGGGTGTAGATGTAGCCGGTGGGGTTGGTCGCCCGGCCGGTGTCGTCGCTGTACTGATCCGCCAGCTGGCTGAACAGCGCCTCCACGTCCTCCGCCTCCTGGAGCTGGGAGAGCAGGTCCTCGGCGGTGGCCAGCTTGGCGGCGGCCTCCTCCTCGGAGAGGGCCGCTCCGGTGGCGGTATCCACGGTGGCCAGGAGGATATGGTCGGCGTAGGTGGCGTACTGGTTGTAGTCCTCGGGGGCCAGGTAGAGGGGGCTGCCCTCCTCCAGCACCAGGTCTGTCAGCCCCTCTACCAGATAGGTGGTGGCGGAGAGGCGGTTGAAGCTGTCCTCACTGATGCCGATCTCCTCCAGGTAGGACGCAAACGCCTCCTCGCCGCCCAGCTCCTCCACGGCGGCGGCGCGGTTTTCCTCCATGGCGGTCTTGTCTTCCTCGGAGACCTCCACGCCGTACTCCTTGGCCATATTCTCCACCACAGCGTAGAGCTTCACGGCGTTTTCCGCCTGCTCCCGGGCAAACTGGTTGAGGGTAGTGCCCTCGGTGAGCTCGGCGTCCCAGTTGAGGGTGCCGTCCTCATTCATCAGCTCGCCGTAGAGGCCATAGTAGTTGTAGGCGCTGAGGATCTGGTAGTCGATGCTGCTGCAGTTGTAGGTGGTCCAGTAGAAATAGAGCTCTGCGGGGACGGCGTTGCCGTCAATTTCCATCAGAGTTTCATCGGGGGCGACGCCGGTGATCTCGTAGTAGATCCCGGAGGGCTCCTCACTCTTGCCGCAGCCGGCGCACAGGACGAGCAAAGCCAGCGCCAACAGCGCGCAGATGGTTCTTTTCATGCACAGGTTCCTCACTTGTTCTCAGATATTCCGCCCGCGGTCCGCGGCGGGCCGATTGTGCGACAATTCCGGCCGTTGGGGCGGCACACGTCACAATCTTGTATTCTACCATGGCCACGGCGCGGATGCAATCTATTTTTCTGAGGAACCGGGGAGAAGCGGGGCCTTCCAGGGCAAAGCAGCGGTTATTTCCCCGCCCGGTCCCGCTGGATGAGGAGCTTGAGGGCCTCCACCCCCACCCGCACAGCCGCACTGGTGTCCTCGCTCATGTTCTGGTCCAGGCCGGCGGCCTCCCGCTCCTGGTTCCACACCACGTGGAAGCAGCTGCCGCAGCGGACGCCCAGGGCGGCGGCCACCACGAACAGCGCCGCGGACTCCATCTCGCTGGCCTTCACGCCCAGCCGCTTCCAGGCCTCCCACTTGTTCAGCAGCTCATAGCTCACCGGCATTCTCCCGGGGCTGTGCTGGCCGTAGAAGCTGTCCTTGCACTGGACCACGCCGGTATGGCAGGTCTTGCCCATGGCCCTGGCCGCCTCCGCCAGGACAGCGGTGACTCCGAAATCCGCCACCGCCGGGAACTCGATGGGAGCGTACTCCCGGCTGGTGTGCTCAAAGCGGATGGCCCCCGTGGCCACCACGATGTCCCCGGACTGGACGTTCAGGTCGATACCGCCGCAGGTGCCTACCCGGATGAAGGTGTCCGCGCCGATGGCGGTGAGCTCCTCCATGGCGATGGCGGCGGAGGGGCCGCCGATGCCGGTGGAGCATACGGACACCTTCTCCCCCAGGAGGGTGCCGGTGTAGATGGTGTACTCCCGGTTCTGGCTGACAAAGGCCGCGTCGTCAAAGAGCGCGGCGATGGACGGGCACCGGCCCGGGTCCCCGGGCAGGATGCAGTAACGCCCCACATCCCCGGGGGCGCAGTTGATATGGTACTGTTTTTCCAGCTGCTGCATAGGTTCCTCCTTCTCTGCGGGGGCCGGGACAGGCGCTGCCCGCCGTGCCGGGCCCTGGTGAAAGGGACATGGATAATATTGGTATTATACCATAGGGCCGGCGTCCCTTTCAAGCCGGGCCGCTGCCGGGGACAAAGTTTTGTCCGGACCGGCGGTGGACATTTCCAGGAAGCTGTGCTATAGTAGAGGCATTGTTATTATGTCACCTGCCCCAATCCACACGCAGAAAAGGAGATCCCCATGAAAAGAGCACTTTCCCTGATCCTGGCGCTGGCCCTGGCACTGACCCTGGCCCCTGCCGCCCTGGCCTACTCCGACGCCTACGGCGAGGAGATCTGGCTCCAGGAAACCCAGCTCCACGAGGGCGTTACCCTCAGCGACAACATCTACTGGAGCAACTACTACTCCGACCTTCGCCACGAGTACTACCTCACCTATACCCCCGGTGAGACGGTGACCGCCGCGGCGGCCTACGGCGCCTCCGTGTGCGACCGCGTCACCGCCGCCACCGCCGCCCAGACCTATGAGGCGGAGGGCTACCGGGTGGTGGGGGTCATCAACGGCGATTTCTACGATACCGCCACCGGCTATCCCCTGGGCCTTCTGGTGTCCGATGGGGAGATCCTATCCGGCTCCTCCAACTACTACGCCGTGGGCTTTCGCTCCGACGGCTCCGCCGTCATGGGCAGCCCCAACCTCCAGATCACCCTCACCAGCCGGGGCCAGAACCTGTCTCTCGCCGCCATCAACAAGCCCCGGGTGGAAAACGGCGGCGTGACCATGCTGACCTATGACTTCCGCACCGACCACACCACCGGCACCACCACCGCCGGCGTCAGCGTCATCGCCACCATCATCGACGGCCGGGCGGAGATCGGCGGAGAGATGCTGCTGCAGGTGGACCAGGTGGTGGAGGACACCGCCGCCCTGCCCATCGGCGAGGATCAGGTGGTCCTCACCACCTCCCTCACCGGGTACACCCAGGGCCTTACGCTGCTGCGGAGCATGATGCCCGGCGAGACCTTCACCGTCAGCTTTGCCGCCAAAGAGGAGTGGCTGGACGTCACCGAGGCCATCGGCGCGCTGTACCTGCTGGTGGACAACGGCGTGGTCCAGAGCGGCTTTGCCGCCGGCAACGCCCCCCGCACCGCCGTGGGCCTCACCGCCGACGGCGACGTGGTGCTCTACACCGTGGACGGCCGCCAGAGCGGCTACAGCATCGGCTCCTCCATGAGCGTGCTGGCCCAGCGGATGGCGGAGCTGGGCTGCGTCACCGCCGTGTGCATGGACGGCGGCGGCTCCACCACCATGGTGGCCTCCACCCCCGACAGCGGCTATGCCCAGCTCCTCAGCTCCCCCAGCGACGGCTCCCAGCGGAAGGTGAGCAACCACCTGCTGCTCCTGGCCGACGGCGAGCCCACGGAGGAACCCGACCACATCTACCTCTCCGCCAGCGCCCCGGTGGTCCTGGCGGGCCACACCGTCGATCTCACCGCCAATGTGGTGGACAGCGCCTACTTCCCCATGGCGGATGAGGAGGTGACCCTCTCCGCCAGCGCCGGGGAGATTGTGGACAACACCTTCATCGCCCCGGCGGAGGGCGGCAGCGTCATCATCGCCGCCGAGTGGGAGGACCTGGTGTCCTATGTGGAGGTCCAGGTCATCGACAGCCCCGACAGCATGACTGTCAAGCGGGGCAACAACACCGTCACCTCCCTGACCATGGTGCCCGGCGAGACGGCGGAGCTGTCCGTGTCCGTGATCTACAACCACCTGGCACTGGAGACCACCCCCGCGGACTTCACCTGGAGCGTGGACCCCGCCCTGGGCACCATTGACGAAAACGGCGTCCTCCGCACCAACTACACCGAGGGCCAGGGCGTCATCACCGTCACCAAGGGCACGTCCACGGTGACCATCCCCCTGACCCTGGA
>CALWYI010000029.1 GCA_944385715.1 uncultured Oscillospiraceae bacterium
CGTCGATGCGGCCCTGGCCGATGATGGCGTAGCCCTCCCGGCCCAGGCCCGTGTCCATGAACAGCTCGTTGACGTCCCGGAGACGGACGGACTGCTTGTTGATGAAATACTCGCTCTCCCCGCTGCGGTAGTAGCGGCGGGTGACCATGACCTCGCTGCTGTCGATGGCGGGAAAGATGTGGGCGCTGTTGTCCAGGACCAGCGTCACCTGGGCGAAGCCCACGGGACTGCGCTTCTCCGTGCCGCCGAAGATCACGTCCTCCATCTTGGCCCCCCGGAGGCTCCGGACGGACTGCTCCCCCATGACCCAGCAGATGGCGTCGGAAATATTGGATTTTCCGGACCCGTTGGGGCCCACGATGGCGGTCACATCCTCGCCGAAGCGCAGGACGGTCTTGTCGGGAAAGGACTTGAAGCCCTGGATCTCCAATGCTTTCAGGTACATAAGCGCTCCTTGGTCGGCGGCGCGCCTGCGCCGCATACTCTTCCAGTTTAACTTATGTATTATAGCAGAACCCTACCCCCTTGACAAGTTGCTTTCTGTGAACAAAGTTGTAATATTTTTGCCGCTTCCAGCCGCAAAAAATCCCCCGTCCGCCTGGGGCGGACGGGGGCGGCGGAAGCCGGGGTCAGCTCTCCTGCCGGGGCGGGACGCTGTCCTTCTGACCGGTCTTGTCCTTTGCGCCCTCTCCAGAGGTGGTCTTTTTCTTCCTGGCCTTCTCCGAGGCGGTGCGCTTTTGCTCCTTCCGGGCCTCTGCGATCTGCTCGTAGAGGCAGTCCAGGGCGTCGCTGAGGCCACCGATACGGTCAATGAGCCCCAGCTCCACCGCCTCCTCCCCGTAGATGACGCTGCCCACGTCGGCGGCCATCTCCCCGGTCTTGAGCATGAGCCCCAGGAACTTCTTCTTGCTGATGCGGCTGTTCTTGGCCACGAAGGTGACGATCCGCTCCTGGATGCGCTCAAAGTAGTTGAAGGTCTGGGGGGCGGCGATGACGGTGCCGTTCATCCGCACCGGGTGGATGGTCATGGAGGCGGAGGGCACGATCATGCTCACCTTGGGCGCCACCGCCAGGGGAACCCCGATGGAGTGGCCGCCTCCCAGCACCAGGCTCACCGTTGGCTTGCGCATGCCGGCGATGAGCTCCGCGATGCCGAGGCCCGCCTCGATGTCGCCCCCCACCGTGTTGAGCAGCAGCAGGATGCCGTCGATCTCCGGGCTCTGCTCCAAACTCGCCAGCAGGGGCATCACATGCTCGTACTTGGTGGCCTTGGCCGTCTCCGGCAGCACCTGGTGGCCCTCCACCTGGCCCACGATGGTCAGGGTGTAGATGGTGCCCCGGCCGCTGTGGTTGATGGACGCCCCCAGGTCCACCAGCTGCTGGGTGTCCCCATACTGGCCGTCGTGCTTCTCCTCGTGGCTCTTCTTCGTTTCCGTATCCATGCGTCTCTCCTCCCTTTCTCCTCCCTAGTCTCTGCGGTCCGCTCCTTTCTCATACCAGGCCGGCGTAAATTTTCACTATTTGCAAAAACTTCCCGGTTTGTTTACAAATTATTCTTTCTTTTCCCGGGGAAAGGTGTTATATACCCTATAGTTTCAGGAAACAACTGATTTTCAGGAGGGATCGACCATGCAGAAAGTGCAGAAGCCCAGAAAACCCCTGATCTTTTACTATCTGATCGCCATGCTGGTGCTGATACTGCTCAACACCTTCTTCTTCCCCAGGGTCATGCGGCAGGAGATCACCCAGGTGTCCTACAGCACCTTCCTCTCCATGCTGGACAACCAGGAGGTGGCGGTGGCCCAGGTGGAGGAGGACGCCATCTACTTCACCACCAAGGATGAGTCGGCGGGCCTCTACAGCACCGCCACCTTCAACGACCCGGATCTGGTGAACCGGCTCTACGACTCCGGCTGCCAGTTCGACGAGGTGAAGGCCCCGGAGATGAACCCCATCCTCAGCTTCCTGCTGACCTTTATCCTGCCCATTGTGGTGTTCATCCTCATCGGCCAGCTCATGAGCCGGATGCTGATGAACAAGATGGGCGGCGGACCCATGGGCAACGCCATGCAGTTCGGCAAGAGCAGCGCCAAGGTCTATATCGCCAGCGAGACCGGCATCCAATTCAGCGACGTGGCCGGTGAAGACGAGGCCAAGGAGAACCTGATGGAGATTGTGGACTTCCTCCACAACCCCGGCAAATATCAGGAGATCGGCGCCAAGATGCCCAAGGGCGTGCTGCTGGTGGGCCCTCCGGGCACCGGCAAGACCCTGCTGGCCAAGGCGGTGGCCGGGGAGGCCAGCGTGCCCTTCTTCTCCATCTCCGGCTCGGAGTTCGTGGAGATGTTCGTGGGCATGGGCGCCGCCAAGGTCCGTGACCTCTTCAAGCAGGCCAACGAGAAGGCCCCCTGCATCGTCTTTATCGACGAGATCGACACCATCGGCAAGAAGCGGGACACCCAGGGCCTCACCGGCAACGACGAGCGGGAGCAGACTCTCAACCAGCTGCTCACGGAGATGGACGGCTTTGACGGCAGCCGGGGCGTGGTGATCCTGGCGGCCACCAACCGGCCGGAGACCCTGGACCCCGCCCTGCTGCGGCCGGGCCGGTTTGACCGGCGGGTGCCGGTGGAGCTGCCCGACCTCCAGGGCCGGGAGGAGATCCTGAAGGTCCACGCCAAGAAGGTGAAGATGGGCGAGGACGTGGACTTCAACGCCATCGCCCGGGCCGCCTCCGGCGCCTCCGGCGCGGAGCTGGCCAACATGATCAACGAGGCCGCCCTGCGGGCGGTCCGGTGCGGGCGGAAGTACGTCAACCAGTCGGACCTCATGGAGAGCATCGAGGTGGTCATCGCCGGCTACCAGAAGAAAAACAAGATCCTCTCCGACCACGAGCGGCTCATCGTGTCCTACCACGAGATCGGCCACGCCCTGGTGGCCGCCCTCCAGAGCGGCACCGCCCCGGTGGCCAAGATCACCATCATCCCCCGGACCTCCGGCGCCCTGGGCTACACCATGCAGGTGGAGCAGGAGGAGCGCAACCTCATGAGCCGGGAGGAGCTCCTCAGCCAGATCGCCACCCTCACCGGCGGCCGGGCGGCGGAGGAACTGGTGTTCCACTCCGTCACCACCGGCGCCGCCAACGACATCGAGAAGGCCACCAAGCTGGCCCGGGCCATGGTCACCCGCTACGGCATGACGGACCAGTTCGGCATGGTGGCCCTGGAGACGGTGACGGGCCAGTATATGGGGGGAGACGCCTCCCTCACCTGCGCCCCGGAGACCTCCGCCCGGATCGACCAGATGGTGGTGGACACCGTGAAGGACCAGCACGAGAAGGCCCTGGCGCTGCTGCAGAGCCACGAGGCCAAGCTCCACGAGCTGGCCAGGTTCCTCAACGAGAAGGAGACCATCACCGGCGAGGAGTTCATGGAGATCCTGAAGAGAGACTGACCAAACCGCGCAAAAAGGCGGCCCGGGAGAAATTCCCGGGCCGCTTTGCGCGGTTGTTCTCTGTTCCCCCTCTTACCCCAGGGCGGGCATTACATCGTAGTAGAGACCGGGGTCGCTGTAGTGGGGGATGGTACCCAGCCGCCACACGGACACGCCGGTGACGCCGAAGAGCTTGGCAAGGGCCACCTTCTCCACCACGCTGCGCTGGTCCTCATACCAGAGGAAGATTCGCTGGCCGCTCTCGGTGGTGTAGCGGAGGTAGGGGTTGCGGTAGGTCTCCGACCAGCCCATCTCCGCCCCGCCGGTGAGGCGGCTGTAGATGGTGGCGGTGGTGGGATAGAGGGGCGTGGGCGAGAGCAGAAGGTCGTTCTCGTCGATCTCCCAGGCGAGGCTTGCCATGCTCATGGCCAGCACCACCTTGGACCGGTCCTGCACTCCCGCCGTCCCGTCGCACACCGCCCGCAGGGAGTAATACACGGAAGCCAGAGGCGTGAGGGCGGTGTTCTGGTAGTAGGCGGAGCCCACAAAGCCCTCCAGGCTGGTGGCATTGTAGTTGTGGGCCATGAGGATCACCTTGTCCGCCAGCTCCCCGATGGCCTGGTAGTCGTAGCCGTCGTAGTACACGCCGTCCATGGTGGCGGGCATCACAGCCACGTACAGGGTCTTCCCGGCGGCGGCAAGCCGGCTGTCCAGCTCGGTGAGAAACAGGGTGTAGTTGTCCTTCTGGGCGCTCCGCAGGCCCTCAAAGTCAATCGTCACGCCGGAGTAGGGGTTGTCCCCCAGGGCCTCATAGGACCGGCTCAGCTCCGCCAGAATGGCGTCCACCGCCGCCGTCCGATAGGCGGGGTCCGCCAGCATAGCCGCCAGCTCTCCGGCGGAGTTGTCCATAAATACGCTCAGGTGGAGCTTCACCCCGGCGTTTCGGAGGACCGCCACCGGCTCCTCATACCCGCTGGGGATGGCGTACTCATTGCCGCCGGCGCTGGTGGTCTCCAGGCAGGGACCCGCCGCTCCGCAGGTCATGCGGCTCCAGCCGAAGCTCACCGCGTCGAATTTCTTGGCCAGTTCCAGCTGACTGTAGGAGGAGATAGCGTAGAAGGCGTGGGTGAAGGAGGTGGGCGCGATCTGCCGCTGGTAGATCCGGACCATCATGGCCGCCGCCTCCTCCCGCTTGGCGGTGGCCTCCGGGCCGTAGGCGGTGGCGCTGACGCCGTTGGTCATGCCAATGTCGTAGGCGATGGCGATATAGCCCCGGTCTGCTGACACGTCGGTGAAGGGCAGGGACAGCTCCGAGGCCTCCCCGGCGGCCATGGTCCGGTATCCCAGGGCCCGCACCAGCATCACCGCCATCTCCCGGCGGGTGATGGGCCTGTCGGGGGAGAAGGTCCCTCCGGGGTCCGCCACGCCGTTGGCCACCGCCGTATTGATGGCGGAGCGGGCCCAGCTGCCGCTGATGTCCGTAAAGGCGTCGGCTCCACCGGCGTCGCTCCAGCGGAACATCCGCACCAGCACCGTGATGAACTCCGCCCGGGTCATGGACCGGCCCACGCCGAAGGTACCATCCCCCATGCCGCCCATGAGGCCGTACTCCCCGGCGGCTAAAACAGCGTCCCGGGCCCAGCCGGAGGCGGGCAGGTCGGAATAGTTGGTATCCGCTCCATGGGCCACGCCCGACGCCAGGGACAGCGTCAGCGCAAGGGCCAGCAGCGTACTGAGCAATCGTCTCATCATGGACCTCCTCTTCTCTGCCTGCGCCCCGCCGGACAGGGCGGGGCTGTTCCTGTCGGTTCATGGACAGATTACCATAGGACGACACTTGTCGTCAAGAGGGGAGAAAACGGTACGAAAAAAGCGGAGGTCTCCGGGAGACCTCCGCTTTTCGCACAAAATCACTCAGCCACGGTGGACTTGACGACCTTCACCTGACGGCCGTTGTAGGTACCGCACTCGGGGCACATTCTGTGGGGCAGGCGCATCGCGCCGCACTTGGGGCACTTGACCAGACCGGGCACCTCCAGCTTCCAGTGGGAACTGCGGCGCTTGTCACGTCTTGCCTTAGATACTTTACCCTTGGGGACTGCCATGATGACACCTCCTGTATATCTGAATTTTTATTTTTTACTCGCCATGGTCCTTGTCCAGAAGCTTGGCCAACACCGCCAATCGAGGATCCACTTCCTTTTTACAGGTGCAGGTCCCCTGGTTGAGATCGACGCCGCAGCCCGGGCAGATGCCCTTGCAGTCCTCCGAACAGAGGGTCTTCGTGTCCATCTCCAGGATGAATACCGTCCTGGCCAGATCCCCGAGGTCTACCGCCCCATCCTCCAGAAGGAGGATATCGTCGCTGTCCTCCTCCAGCTCCTCCGCCAGCATGGTCTCATACCGGACGGTCTTGGGCTGGTCAAAGGGCTTGAGGCAGCGGTCGCACACGGACTTGAGGACGGTGCTCGCTTCAAAGGTCAGCAAAAGCATCCCCGCGACATTCCGCACATCGCCGGTAACCACAACCGGGCTCTGTATGGGACGTCTGCCGCCGAAGTCCACATCGGAAAGGTCCAGTTCAAACTGGAAATCTATCCGCTCTCCGGGGGCGTTGATGATCTTTCTAACATCTAACAGCATAGCACACCTCGCAAAGACACGAGTAGTATTATAGTGGAAAGGCGTCGGATTGTCAAATACTTTTTTCCATTTTTTCTTGAAAAAAACCGCTTTCGTGATAAAATGGCAGTGGCAGAATCCCTCTGCCCTGATCAACCGACGGAGGACCTTCCCCATGCGTGAACTGACCATCGGCAAAAACGACGCGGGCCAGCGGCTGGACCGCTTTGTGGCCAAGTCCCTGCCCCTGCTGCCCCCCGCTCTCCTGCAGAAATATATCCGCATCAAGCGCATCAAGTGCAACGGTCAGCGCTGCCAGCGGGACCAGCGCCTGGTGGTGGGGGATGTGCTGCAGCTCTACATCAACGACGAGTTCTTCGACCAGCCCCGGGAGGACAATCTCTTCCTCACTCTCTTCCAGCCCAGGCTGGACATCCTCTACGAGGACGAGAACCTCCTTCTCCTGGACAAGCGCCCCGGCCTTGTGGTCCATGCCGACGAGACGGAAAAGGTCAACACCCTCATCAACCACATCCAGGCCTACCTCTACCAGAAGCGGGAGTGGAACCCCCGCTGGGAGAACGCCTTCACCCCCGCCCTCTGTAACCGCATCGACCGCAACACCGGCGGCATCGTCATCGCCGCCAAGAATGCGGAGACCCTGCGGATCATCAATGACAAGATCCGGGAACGGGAGATTACCAAAAAGTACCTCTGCGTGGTGCTGGGAACCATGACGCCGCCCCAGGGGGAGCTCTCCTGCTTCCTTCTCAAAGACGAGGGGAAAAAGGAGGTCTCCGTGTACCATCGGCCGGTGCCCGGCGGCAAGTCCGCCGTCACCCTGTACCGAACCCTAGCCCGCAAGGGAGAGCTGAGCCTCATGGAGGCGGAGCTCCTCACCGGCCGGACCCACCAGATCCGCGCCTCCTTTGCCGACGCGGGCCACCCCCTCCTGGGGGACGGCAAGTACGGCCGGGGCGATGTGAATCGCCGGTACGGCGAGACCCGCCAGGCCCTCTACAGCTACTTCCTCCGCTTCGACTTTCCCACCGAGGCCGGGCTTCTCTCCTACCTCCGGGGCAGGACCTTCCGGGTGGAAAAGGTCCCCTTCGCGGAGAAGTACTTCCCCGGGACGTCCTGGGAGAAATAGCGGATGCGCCGCGACAGCATGAGCGGGGCCCCGGGCGAGCTGCCCGGGGCCCCGTCCGTTTTCCCCTGTTTTTTTGCCAAACTTTGTCCGCGCAGCCCTCCCCGCTTACGGGAAAAATACAGAAATCTTCCCGCATAATGTGGTTTTTCTTTACGCTGGCGGGAAAAACTGTTATACTGGAACAGAAAACCCGAGAACAACACGCTAAGGAGGCGCCTATGGAACGGCAAATATCCTACGACGTGGTAGTCATCGGCGCGGGAAACGGCGGCCTTGCCGCCGCCATCCGTGTGCTGCAGGGCGGGTACTCCTGCCTGCTGCTGGAAAAGCACAACCTGCCCGGCGGCTTTGCCACCAGTTTCAAGCGGGGACGGTTTGAATTTGAGGCCAGTCTCCACGAGCTCAACGACTTCGGCTCCCCGGAGGAGCCCGGCGACATCCGCGTCCTCTTCCGGGAACTGGGGGTGGAGGACAAGATCGACTGGATCCGCATCCCCGAGGCCTACCACTTCATCACCACCGACAAGCAGTACGACTGCGTGATGCCCTTCGGCGTCAAGGCCTTCACCGACAAGATGGAGCAGTACGTCCCCGGCTCCCGCCCCTCGGTAACGGCCTTCTTCGAGCTGTGCGAGGAGGTCCGGGACGCCCAGGCATACTCCACCTCCGTCAACGGCAACACCGACCCCGCCTATATGAAAAAGCACTTCCCCAACTTCATCAAGGCCGGCAGCTACTCCGTCAACGAGGTGCTGGACGCGCTGAAGATGCCCAAGAGGGCCCAGGACATCCTGGGGGCCTACTGGTGCTATCTGGGGGTGGACCTGGACCGCATGAGCTTCCTCCACTACGGCTCCATGGTGATCCGCTACATCACCCGGGACGCCTGGATGCCAAGACTCCGCTCCCACGAGATCAGCCTGGCCATGGACCAGCGCATCCGGGAGCTGGGGGGCCACATCTGGTACCACTCCCAGGCGGAGAAGATCCTCACCGACGAGAACAATGCCATCACCGGCGTCCGCCTCACCGACGGCACCGTCATCTCCACCCGCCACGTCATCGCCAACTGCTCCCCCCACCTGGTCTTCGGCAAAATGCTGGAGGAGAAGTCCGTCACCGAGCAGATGGTCCGCGCCACCAACGCCCGCACCTTTGCCGGCCGGGGCTTCAGCATGTTCCTGGGCCTCAACAAGTCCGCGGAGGAGCTGGGCATCAAGAGCCACAACTACTTCATCTACGACACCGCCGACTCGGTGAAACAGTACGACATGATGCGCAAGGTGGCCACCAACCACGTCCAGGCTACCGTCTGCCTCAACAACGCCTATCCAGAGTGCTCCCCTCCCGGAACCTGCATGATGTACTTTACCACCATGTTCATGTCCGACGACTGGGGCAACGTGACGGAGACCGACTATTTCAAGGCCAAGGACCGGATTGCCGACGACATGATCCGGGTCTTTGAGCGGGAGACGGGCTGCCAGATCCGGGACGCCATCGAGGAGATCTCCGTGGCCTCCCCCACCACCTACGCCCGCTACTGCGGCCACCCCCAGGGCGTGATCTACGGCTATGAGACCGCCGACTGGGACAGTCTCATGCCCCGTATGATGATGCTGGCGGAGGACGCCAAGCTCTTCCCCGGCCTGCGCTTTGCCGGCGGCTACGCCATGCGCTCCAGCGGATACTCCAGCGCCTACGTCTCCGGCGACATCTCCGGCCGCCAGACCGTGGGCGATCTCAAGCGGGAGGTGAAATAAGATGAACTTCAGGAAACAGATCTTCGGCTTCATGGACATGCTGCGGTTCAAGAAGCTGGTGCCCAACCGCCGGGAGGCCCTGGCAGGCGGCTCCAACGCCCCCCTGCCCCAGACCTACCGCACCAATGAGCTGGCCAAGGCCCTCCACCCCGGCACCATGGAGGTGGAGCTGACAGCGGTGCGGCCCCTCACCGCCGGCATGCGGGAGCTCACCTTCCGCCGCCTGGACGCCGACGCCTTCCCCTTCTTCCGGGCGGGGCAGTACGTGTCCCTCCAGAGCAAGGTGGGAGAGAGCCTGGTGAGCCGCCCCTACTCCATCGCCTCCAGCCCCCGGGAGGCCCTGGAAAACAAGCTGATACTGGGTGTGGAGGAGGCGGGCTTCTTCTCCGGCTACCTGGATAAGGAGGCCAAGCCCGGCGACCGCTTCACCATGACGGAGCCCTCCGGCGAGTTTCACTATGAGACCCTCCGGGACAAAAAGCACATCGTCTGCATCGCCGGCGGCGCGGGCATCACCCCCTTCCTCTCCATGGCCAAGAGCATGGCGGAGGGGGATGAGGACTATGAGATGACCCTGTTTTACGGCGCCCGAGACGAGGCCCGCATCGCCTTCAAGCCGGAGCTGGACGCTCTCGCCGAGAAGGGACTGAAGGTGATCTACGTTCTCAGCGACGAGGAGCGCGCCGGCTACGAGCACGGTTTCGTCTCCGCCGCCCTGCTGGAGAAATATATCGACATCCGGAACGTGACCTTCTTCCTCTGCGGACCCAAGGCCATGTACGACTTCCTGCTCAAGGAGCTGGCCCCCTACAACCTGCCGGTGAAGGCCGTCCGCAAGGACGCCACCTTCTGCGGCGACCGGGCTGTATCCGGGCCCCGGACCTTCCAGCTCACCGTCCGCATCCGGGACCAGGTATACACCGTCCCCGCCAAGGAAAACGAGACCCTCCTCACCGCCATGGAACGCGCCGGTATCAACGCCCCCAACAAGTGCCGGGCCGGCGGCTGCGGCTACTGCCACAGCAAGTGGCTGGACGGCGCGTACGTCATCGCCGACGGTCGCGACGGCCGCCGGGAGGCGGACCGGAAGTTCGGCTTTATCCACCCCTGCGTCACCTACCCCGCCGGGGATATGGAGATCGACGTCCCCCCGGCGGAGTGAGCCTTCCCCGCCGCCCGATAGGATCCCGGACGAATCGGCGGAAAAGTTTATAAAAAAGCTGGCAGACCCTATGGTCTGCCAGCTTTTTTTATGTTTCAGATGCCTCAGACATCAGCGGGATCGTTCCTTACCGGCAGCCGCTCTGTCCTCCTTGGGCGCAGGGCGCTCCTCCTGCCGCTCCCCCGGCTGGTCGGAGGCGTGGTGGGCGTTGGTGTGGACGTTGATGTACTGGGCCTTCAGCTTGGAGTAGAGGATGGTCTGGCTGGAGTAGAGGCCGCTGTAGCCGGAGAGCATGTAGCTGACGCCGCAGGCCACGGCAAAGTACAGCATTCCCTCCGCCCCGAAGAGCTCCACCGAGAGGAAGGTGGAGGCCAGGGGACAGTTCACCGCTCCGCAGAACACGGCGATGAGTCCCACCGCCGCCGCGAATCCCGGCGGCAGTCCCAGCAGAGGTCCCGCCACGCAGCCGAAGGTGGCCCCCACGAAGAAGGAGGGCACCACCTCGCCGCCCTTGAAGCCGGCGGAGAGAGTCACGGCGGTAAAGAGGAGCTTCAGGAGGAAGGCCTCGGGGGCCGCCTCCCCCTGCTCCACCGCCCGGGTCACGATGGCCATGCCCGCGCCGTTATAGTCCGTGGTGCCGCACAGCAGCGTCAGGGCGATGACGGCCAGTCCGCCCACGACCACCCGCAGCCATGCGTTGGGGATACGGCGGGCCATCTGCTTTTCCGCGAAGTGGATGGTCCTGCAGAAGAGGATGGACACCAGGGCACACAGCGCCGCCAAGGCCGCCACTTTCAGCATGGTCAGCAGCTCCAGGCCCGGGGCGGATACGCTGAACCGGGTGGGGGCCACCCCCAGGAGCAGCGACACCCCGTAGGCCGTAAGGGAGGCCGTGAGGCAGGGCAGAAACGCCGCGTGGTAGAAAACGCCGATACTGATGACCATCATGGCAAATACTGTGGCAGCCAGAGGCGTGCCGAAGAGGGCGGTGAAGAAGGCCGCCATGCCAACCATGGTGGCGGTGCGCAGATCCCGGTCGTCCAGGCGGAACAGGCCACCCACGTGGTAGCCGATGGTGCCCCCCATCTGGAGGGCCGCCCCCTCCCGTCCGGCGGAGCCGCCGCACAGGTGGGTCAGTACCGTGCCTACAAAGATGGCCGGCAGCAGCAGCACCGGCAGGCCCTTGCCCAGGTGGACCACGTCGATGACGTTGTTGGTACCCTGTCCCTCGGTGCGGGTGAGCTTGTAAAAGGCCACGATGGCAACGCCCGCCAGGGGCAGGCACCACAAGAGCCAGGGAAACCGTCCCCGCAGCAGCTCCGCCTCGTGGATACCGGTGTGGAACGCCGCGCCCACGGCGCCGCAGATCCCGCCGGTCACCAGCGCCAGGATCAGCCACTTCGCCAGTGCTGAGAGGTAAGGTATCGCCCGTTTCCATGTACGATCAAGCATCTGTCGGATCGTCTCTTTCATAACCGCTCCCCTGCCCTCACCTTTCTGGTTTTTCCGTTTCCTGCCGTTGATTTACAGCTTCATGCATACATCCCAAGCCCGCCAGATCACGGTCCGCAGGTTGCCCACGCCGTTGGCGTCGCCCACCAGATGGACGTGACGGGAGGCAGGAGCCACAGGCTGGGGATTATAGCCGATGGAGACGATGACGTTGTCACAGGAAATATCCTGGGTATTGCCGTCCTTGTCTTTGATGGTCACACCGTCGGGCCGGATCTCCTGGACCGTGGTCTCCAGATACACCGGCGTATCATGGAGGGCCATGGTCTCCCGCAGGAAGGAGGAGTTGGCCAGACACACGCCCCGCAGGGCGATGAGGTCGTTCTTCATCTCCACGATAACGGGCTTCTTGCCCTTCAGGATCAGATCGTAGGCGATCTCGCAGCCGCTGAGGCCGCCGCCCACGATGACCACCTTCTCGCCGGTCTCCCGGCCATAGAGGTACTCGGTGGCCTCCATGGCGTGCTCCATGCCGGGGATGGGCAGCTTCTTGGGCGTCGCGCCGGTGGCCACGATCACCTCGTCGGCCCCCAGGGCGTTCACATCCGTCACCTCGGTATTAAGGTGGACGGGGATGCCCCGCTTCTGGATCTCCCGGCGGTACCACTCGATGAGGGCCCGGTCCTTCTCCTTGAAGGAGGGGGCGGCGGCGGCAATGAACACGCCGCCCAGGCGGTCGGACTTCTCGTAGATCTCCGCCAGGTGGCCCCGGGCGGTGAGGACCATGGCGCACTCCATACCGCCGATGCCGCCGCCCACGATGGCGATGCGCTTGGGCTTGTCGGTCCGCTGGATGCGGTACTTCTTGGTCTGCATGGTCCGGGGGTTCAGGGCGCAGCGGGCCATGTGGATGGCGTCCATCATGTCCTGGTCGTTGGCGGAGCCCTCGTAGCGGGCCATGGTGAAGCAGGCGTTGTGGCAGCAGATGCAGGGCTTGATGTCCTCCTCCCGCTCCTCCATGAGCTTGGTGACCCAGGCGGAGTCGGTGAGGAACTGCCGGGCCACGCCCATGGCGTCGATCTTACCGGCGGCAATGGCGGCGGCGCCCTCCGCGGGCTCCATGCGTCCCGCGCAGACCACCGGGATGTCCACAAACTGCTTGATGTGGCTCACATCCTCCAGGTTGCAGTTGCGGGGCATGTATGCCGGGGGATGGGCCCAGTACCAGGCGTCATAGGTGCCGTTGTCGCAGTTGAGCATGTCGTAGCCCGCGTCCTGGAGGAATTTGGCGGCGATCTCCGATTCCGCCATGTCCCGGCCGACCTCCTCGTAGTTGTCGCCCTCCTCCGGCAGGGCGCCCTGGCGGAAGCCCTTGGTCTTGGACACCACGGAGTACCGCAGGGACACGGGGAAGTCCTCCCCGCAGCGTTCCTTGATGGCCTTCACGATGTCGGCGGCGAAGCGGTAGCGGTTCTCCAGGCACCCGCCGTACTCGTCGGTGCGCTGGTTGGTATACTTGGTGGCAAACTGGTCCAGGGTGTAGCCCTCGTGGACCGCGTGGACCTCGATGCCGTCCACCCCCGCGTCCATGCAGAGCTTGGCGGTTTTGGCAAAGGCCTCCACGATCTCGTCGATCTCCTCCACGGTCAAAGGCCGGGAGTACACGTCGTCAGCCCAGCGGTTGGGGGTGGCGGAGGCGCTGGCGGTGATCCAATCCATGTCGAAGATGGGCTTGCCCAGGGTGCCCAGCACCTTGTTCTGGAGCATCTTCACCATGATGTCGTTGATGGCCATGGCCCGGCCGAAGCCCGCGGTGATCTGGATGAAGAGCTTGGCCCCGGTCTTGTGGAACTCCTCCATGTAGGCCTTCAACGCCTTGAACTTCCCGGTGTTCTGATACAGCCAGCGGCCGCCCATGGGGTCCCGTATGGGGGCGATGCCCGGCAGGATCAGCCCGGCGTTGTTGCGGGCCCGCTCCAGCAGGAACCGGGCCGCCTCCTTGTCAAAGTGGTTGGGCTCCATCCAGCCGAAGATGGAGGTACCCCCCATGGAGCACATGACGATACGGTTCTTGATCTCCAGGTCGTGGATCTTCCAGGGGGTAAACAATGCCTCATACTCCTTTTTCATCAGTTCTCTCCTTCCGCTCAGTCATCTACCGTTACCGTGCCGTCCAGGGACACGGAAATCGTCATATCATCCTTCACATAATCCAGAAATTCCTCCCCCAGGCTGTCCACCACCGGCATCACCGCGTCGGTCCAGTTGGCCGCCAGGATGGCCCCGGAGGCCGCCAGGGAGTCGATGGGCTTGGAGAACAGCATGCAGGCGGGCTGCTTGCCCAGGGCGCAGGCGGTGTAGAGCACCATGCCGCCGGTGGTGGAGCCGATGGTCTCCGGCAGGCACAGGGCCTTCCCCAACATGGGCTTCTTATAGAGGTCCGGGTTGTTCTGGTCCCCGCACTTCACCTGCTTGTCCCCGAACATCAGGGCCATCTGGTAGCTGGCCAGGGTGTTGACGCCGCCGTGGGACACCAGGGCCGCCGCCGTGGTCTCGCCGGGGGTCACCACCCGGCCTTTGAATACTCTGCTCATCTCACTTGCCCTCCTTGGTGATCTTGGCCAGGATCTCCTCCTCGGAGTAGAACCGGGCGCTGGAGTAGGTCCGCAGCTTGTTGGAGGAGGTGATCACCGGCATCTTCTTGGAGAGGGGATTGTTCATGTACATGAGGGGACAGATGGTGCTGAGGATCACCCCGGTGGCCTTGAGCCGGGCGGCGTAGGCGGTCTTGTTGAACTCCTTCACCACGCCGGGGGCGGAGGTGAACACCGTGGGGATCAGGACCTTCTTGTTCCCCGCGGCCTGGAGCCCCTTCTCCACCCGGACCGTCCAGTCCTTCAGCTGGCTGAGGGTCATGTGGGGGCAGCCCATGAAACAGAGCTTGGGGGCGGCCTCCAGATCCTTCCAGATGCAGGGGTAGCCCTGCCGGATCCGCTCCAGCTCCCCGTCGTCCACCACATACACCGGCGCGTTCTCCCGGATGATGCTCTCCCCGGCCTCCGCCGCCTCCGGCGTGAGGCCCGCGATGTGGTAGAGGCCAACGGAGCCGTTGGAGGCGCAGGCAGCGCCGAAGTCCTTCAGGTAGGCGCAGGCGTCCTCGCTGAGCTCCTTCCCCAGCCACCGGTCCAGGCCCCGGACGTAGGGTACCTTCTCCAGCACCTTCATGCCCACGGCGGAGCCCAGCAGCTGGGCGTCCGGGAGCCGGGAGGTCCGCATCTCCACGATCCAGTCCGCCTTCCGTCCGTCGTCGGTGAGAAGGCCGAACTCCGGCACAAATCCGGCGATGGAGCCCATGAGCTCGATGATGCCGGAGTTGCGGTTGCACCGGGCCCCCAGGACGCTGTTGGCGTAGACCACGGCGGAGGACTCCGCCCAGGAGAGGATCTCTCCCCGCTTGGGCACGTTCCCCGCCTGGGGCAGATAGCAGGCGCAGGTATAGGCGTTCCGGTTCATGAGGCCCAGCTGCTTGAGCTGCTCCTCGTAGCGCTCCTGCTGGCTGTACATGAATTGGAATACGATATTCTGCAAAAGGGACGAGGGGATATTCCTGTCCAGGGGACGTGGGTCTGCGGAGAAGGGCTGTTTGCTCACCGCCCCCGCCGCCAGCAGCTGGTCGTAGAGCTCGTACACCGGCTTCATCACGCCGATGCCGAAGCTGATGACCGTGTGGCCATACTGGCTGGTGACAGGCACCATCCGCTCCGCGCCAAAGGCCTCGCCGTACATAACCAGGGTTTTGACCACCTTGGCCATGGTCTCTCCCTGCTCGCCGTCCAGCAGCGCCTGCTGCTCCTTTGTTAAAATCATAGGCAACCTCCCCGCTTCCTGTATCGCCGATGCGCCCGGGTCTTTCCCCAGGCGGGCTCGCAACAATAGTTTTCATTATTATAGCACACTTGTCCGCCAGATACAAAGAAAAAGCGCGGCCCACAGGGGGAATTTAGCGGCTGAAGCCGCAGAAGGGCAGCAAACAGAATGCGCCCGCCTCCGCAGACGGCTCCGGCGGCAGGAAGGCCCCCGGATACGGACCATAAACCGTAGAAAAAAGCGGTAAAAAATGCCCCGTGATATGGGGCAGCCAGGCGCAGGAACGAAGAAAACAAAAAAAGAGACAGCCGATTGGCTGTCTCTCAGTGTTGGCGCTACCTATCTTCCCGGTCCGTCTCCAGACAAGTATTGTCGGCAGAAGCGAGCTTAACTTCCGTGTTCGGGATGGGAACGGGTGGACCCTCGCTCTAATCAGCACCAACTATTCAGGATCATACCCTGAAAACCGAACAAAGAGGGGAAGCGACGATGAGGCAAGCCTGCATAACTTGTAGGTCAAGCCCTCGGGCGATTAGTACAGGTCAGCTGCACACA
>CALWYI010000030.1 GCA_944385715.1 uncultured Oscillospiraceae bacterium
AGGGCGTCCATGCCGTCCTGGACCAGCTTCTCCGTGCGGGTGTCGATGGAGGAGGTGGCCTCGTCCAGGATCAGCACCGGCGGGTCCGCCACCGCCGCCCGGGCGATGGCCAGCAGCTGCCGCTGGCCCTGGGAGAGGTTGGCGCCGTCACCGGTGAGCATGGTGTTGTAGCCGTCGGGCAGGCGGCGGATGAAGCCGTCGGCGTTGGCCAGCTGGGCGGCGGCCATGCACTCCTCGTCGCTGGCCTCCAGGTTGCCGTAGCGGATGTTCTCCATCACCGTGCCGGTGAAGAGGTGGGTGTCCTGGAGCACGATGCCCAGGGAGCGGCGGAGATCCGGCTTCTTGATCTTGTTGATGTTGATGCCGTCGTAGCGGATCTTGCCGTCGGCGATGTCGTAGAAGCGGTTGATGAGGTTGGTGATGGTGGTCTTGCCGGCGCCGGTGGCGCCCACGAAGGCGATCTTCTGGCCGGGTTTTGCCCAGAGGCTGATGTTGTGGAGCACCAGCTTCTTCTCGTCGTAGCCGAAGTCCACGTCGTCAAAGACCACACCGCCCTCCAGCTTGGCGTAGGTGACGGTGCCGTCGGCCTTGTGGGGATGCCGCCAGGCCCAGGTGTTGGTGCGCTCGGCAGCCTCGGTCCACTGGCCCTTTCCGTCCTCCTTGGCGTTCACCAGCTCCACGTAGCCCTCGTCCTTCTCCGGCTCCTGGTCCATGAGGTCGAAGACCCGCTGGGCGCCGGCGGCGGCGTTGACGATGAAGTTCACCTGCTGGCTCATCTGGGAGATGGGCTGGGTGAAGCTCTTGTTGAGGCCCACGAAGGTGATGACCGTGGCCAGGTCCACCCCGGCCATGTTGCCGTTGATGGCCAGGATGGCGCCTAGGATGGCCACCAGGACGTAGCTGACCCAGCCGATGTTGACGTTGATGGGCATGAGGAGGTTGGAGTACCGGTGGGCCATGTTGGTGCTCTCCCGCAGGGCCTCGTTCACCTTGTGGAAGTCGGCCATGGCCGCCTCCTCGTGGCAGAACACCTTGACCACCTTCTGCCCGTCCAGCATCTCCTCGATGAAGCCGTCCACCTCGCCCAGGCTGCGCTGCTGCTTGACGAAGAAGCGGCCGGAGAGGCGGGTCACCTTCCTGGTGACGGTCAGCATCACCAGGGCGGTGAGGATGGAGATGATGGTGAGGACGGGGCTGAGGATGAGCATGGTCACCAGGGTGGCGGCCATGGTGATGGAGGAGTTGATGACCTGGGGCGTGCTCTGGCTGATGAGCTGGCGCAGGGTGTCCACGTCGTTGGTGTACACCGACATGATGTCGCCGTGGGCGTGGGTGTCAAAGTACTTGATGGGCAGGGTCTCCATCTTGTGGAACAGGTCGTCCCGCAGCCGGCGCAGGGTGCCCTGGCTGATGTTGACCATGATGCGGTTGTAGGCGAAGGAGGCCACCACGCCCGCAGCCATGAGGCAGCAGAGGCGGATGACGTCCTGCAGCAGACCGGAGAAGTCCTGGGAGCCGCTCTGGAGCATGGGCTCCAGGTAGTCCCGGATCAGGGTCTGGGGGAAGGTGGCCGCTGTTACGGTACACACGGCGGACACCAGGATGCACCCGATGACCAGGATGAAGAGATATCTGTAGTAGTGGAGCATGTACCCGATGACCCGTTTCAGGACCGCCAGGCCGTCTCCTTGCTTTGCGTTGGGATGCATATGTGTCATTCCTCCTCTCACGCGGGCTGGTCGAAGTCGCCGCCGCCCTTTACCTGGGACTCGTAGATCTCCTGGTAAATGGGGTTGGTCTTCAACAGGTTTTCGTGGGTGTCAAAGGCGTTCACCGCGCCGTTGTCCAGCACCAGGATCCGGTCGGCGTGCTCCACGCTGGAGATCCGCTGGGCGATGATGATCTTGGTGGTGCCGGGGATCTTCTCGGCGAAGGCCCTGCGGATCTTGGCGTCGGTGGCGGTATCCACGGCGGAGGTGGAGTCGTCCAGGATCAGCACCTTGGGCTTCTTCAGCAGGGCCCGGGCGATGCACAGGCGCTGCTTCTGGCCGCCGGAGACGTTGTTGCCGCCCCGCTCGATGTGGGTGTGGTAGCCGTCGGGCATGCGGTCGATGAACTCGTCGGCGCAGGCGGCTTTGCAGGCCTCCACGCACTCCTCGTCGGTGGCGTCGGGGTCGCCCCAGCGCAGGTTCTCCAGGATACTGCCGGAGAAGAGGGTGTTCTTCTGGAGCACCACGGACACCTGATTGCGCAGCACCTCCATGTCGTAGTTCCGCACGTCCAGACCGCCCACCTTCACGCTGCCCTGGTCCACGTCGTAGAGCCGGCAGATCAGGTTCACGAGGCTGCTCTTGCCGGAGCCGGTGCCGCCGATGACGCCGATGGTCTCGCCGGACTTGATGTGGAGGTCGATGTCGCTGAGGGCGTTCTTGCCGCTGCCGTGCTTGTAGGAGAAGTTCACGTGGTCGAAGTCGATGGCCCCGTCCTTCACCTCCATCACCGGCTGCTCCGGGTTGTGGAGATCGGGGGTCTCATTGAGCACCTCCTGGATACGGCGGATGCTGGCCATGGACATGGAGATCATGACCACCACCATGGAGAGCATCATGAGGCTCATGAGCAGGGACATGATGTAGCTGTAGAGACTGGTGAGGTCGGCGGTGCCCAGGGTGCGGTCCACCACGATGTAGTGGGCCCCCAGCCAGGACACCATGACGATGCAGAAGTAGACGGCGGTCATCATGGCCGGGCCGTTGAAGGCCAAGAGGCCCTCGGCCTTGACGGACAGGTCGTAGAGGCCCTTGGAGGCCCTGGCGAACTTCTTGTCCTCGTAGTCCTCCCGGACAAAGGCCTTCACCACCCGGATGGCGGAGATGTTCTCCTGGACGCTGGCGTTCAGGTCGTCGTACTTGCGGAAGACCTGCATGAAGATCCGCAGGGTGACCACCATGATGGTGCCGATGACCACCAGCAGGAAGGCCAGGGCGATGAGGAAGGTCAGGCTCAGGGGCCGGTTGATGTACATGCACATGGCAAAGCTGAAAACCAGCGTCAGGGGGGAGCGCACCGCGATGCGGATCACCATCATGAAAGCCTGCTGCACGGTGGTGATGTCGGTGGTCATGCGGGTGACCAGACCGGGAACGCTGAACTTGTCGATATTGGAGAAGGCAAAGGTCTGGATCTTGGCGTAGATGGCCTCCCGGAGGTTGGCGGCCAGACCGGAGGCGGCGCTGGCGGCAAAGTATCCGGAGCCGGCGCCGAAGATCAGGCTCAGCAGGGCGATGACCAGCAGAATGGCGCCGTAGCGGTATACCACGGAGAGGTTGCTGGCCTCCAGGCCGTCGGCCAGCAGCCGGGCGGTGATGAAGGGCAGCAGGATATCCATGATCACCTCCATGGTGACCAGACAGATGCAGGCGATGGTGTCCCTGCGGTAACGGCCCACTTGGGCCAGTACGGTTTTCACGAGTTGGGTACCTCCTTTTGCTCAGATTCCATAAGCGACAGTAGATTTTTCAGCAGTTTCCGCTGCAGGCGATCCAGTGTGAGCAGCTCCTCGGTGGAAAAGCAGCCGTAGATCCGCTGCTCGGCGGCGCGGACGGCGCTGTCCAGATCCGCGTGGACCCGCTGGCCCTTCTCCGTGGCGAAGAGGAGCTTGCAGCGGTCGTCCCCGGCGCAGCACTCCGCGCGCACGTAGCCCTTTTCCCGCAGCCGTTTGACCACGCTGGAGAGGGTGGCCATGGAGCAGCCGAAGGCTTTGTGGATCTCGGTGAGGGACGTGCCCTGCTGGGTCCGGCAGAGAATGAATCGCAGCGTACAGGCCTGTACGGCGGTCAGCTCCCCCTGGTCCAGCGCCCGGTTCACCAGCCGCTCCGTCTGCACGCAGATCTGACGGCAGGTCTGGGACAGCCGCCCGTGATCGATCTACTCCACAGTGCTTCACCTCCTGATTGTTTGCTTCAAAACTGTTTCATCCCTTGGTTTTTATAGCACAAAACACCTTGCATGTGAAATTCAATTGTGCTATATTCTATAAAAGATTTTTATTGTTGCGGCGCATAGCAGGCAGAGAGCCGCAGAGAGGGGGATCTTTTGTGAATACCACACAGCTGGAGTGCTTTATGGAGGTGGCAAATTTTCTCAATTTCTCCCGGGCGGCGGAGCGGCTGCGGATCACGCAGCCCGCTGTCAGCCACCAGATCAGCACCCTGGAGGACGAGCTGGGGGTGAAGCTGTTCCACCGCACCAGCAAGAGCGTGCGCTTGACACCGGAGGGGGACCTCTTCACCCAGTTTGCCGGGGAGATCCTGAAGCTGTCCCGGCTGTCCAAGGCCCGGATCAAGGAGCCGACCCAGTCGGCGCCGCCCCGGCTGGTCATCGGCTGCCGGAATCCCACGGAGCTGCGCTTTCTGACCCCCGCCCTGGAGCGGCTGCGGCAGGAGCGGCCGGAGGTGCTGCCGGTGCTGCGGCTGATCCCCTTCGACTCCCTGGAGTCCCTGCTGGCGGAGGGGGATATCCATATGATGTTCTCCTTCCGGGAGGCGGCCCCCGTGAAAATGCGCTACCGGGAGCTGACCCGGTGTCCGGCGGTGTGCATCTGCGCGGAGGACCACCCCCTGGCGGCGTACAGTACCCTGACGGTGAAAGACCTCCAGGAGGGGGGACGCATCGCCACCTGCCGCCCCCGGGTCTATCCGCCCAGCCTCTTTGCCCTCCAGAGCCGGGCCATGGGCAACCGGGAGACCAGTCAGGTCCTGTTCTGCGACAACCTGGAGGTCCTCCTGCCCCTGGTGATCTCCGGCTACGCCTTTGCCGTGGCGGCGGATATCCCCCACAGCCGGCTGCCGGACCTGCGCTATATTCCGGTGCCGGAGATGGAACCCCTCTCCTTCGGGGCTGTGTACACCGCGGAGGGCTATACGCCTCTTGTCCGGCAGTTCCTGCGGATACTGTCGGAGATGTCGTCGCCGGCCCTGCCGGAGTGAAAAAAAGGGGGCGGCCCGTGGGGATAGAGCGGGCAGAATTTTGCAAAAGAGCGCGCGTATGAAGGACAGCGGCGGCGGAGATGCACGATCTATGCAATATTTTTCGACAAAAATGGGAAATTTTCCCATTTTTGTCGAAAGATTTGGTACGATTTTTCAAGGATAACGGCAAGTTTCGACTTGAGTTTTCTGTCTCTTTATGGTAATTTGTAACCAAGGCGCAATGAAGCTTCGAGATTTCGTCTAAACGGACGGAGAGCCAGCAGTATATGTCGACATGCAATATGTTTGAAAGGGATCATGCATATGGACAACAAGATAAAGATCGTACTGACCGATATCAATGAGGACGCGCGATTCATGCTGCAGAGCGTTTTGGAGCGGAGCGGCCGCTTTATCGTCACCGGCTCCACCGGCGACGGCAACCAGGCCCTGCAGCTGGTGCGGGAGACCAAGCCGGACCTGCTGCTGCTGGATCTGCTGCTGCCGGGGCTGGACGGTCTGAGCATCCTCCGCCGGCTGGAGGGGGAGGATAGGCCCCAGGTGCTGGCGGTGTCCCACTTTGTCAGCCAGGACATGGTGGCGGAGGCGGGCAGCCTGGGGGCGGCCATGTTCGTCAGCAAGCCCTACAACGAGACCGCCATCATGGAGAACCTGATCCAGCTGGCGGAGAAGCGCAGCGAGCAGCTGCACACGCCGGGGCTGGAGGAGATGGTGACCTCCATCATCCACGAGGTGGGGGTGCCCGCCCACATCAAGGGCTACCAGTATGTCCGGGAGGCCATTATGATCACCGTGGAGAACATGGAGGTCATCAACTCGGTGACCAAGGTGCTCTACCCCGAGGTGGCCAAGCGCTTCCACACCACGCCCAGCCGGGTGGAGCGGGCGATACGCCACGCCATTGAGGTGGCCTGGGACCGGGGCGATCTGGAGACATTGCAGCGGTTTTTCGGCTATACCGTCAGCAATACCAAGGGCAAGCCCACCAATTCTGAGTTTATCGCCATGATCAGCGACCGGATACGATTGAAGATGAAGATCACCCTGGCGTGACCGCCGGGGCGGAGAGAGGAAACAGAGAAGGTCCAGGGCCGACACAATGGCCGGATACAGAGAGCAGCGCACCGGAAACGGCGGATTCACATGAACAAGGCAAATAATTGAGCACACTCTCCCGCGGCGCGGAGGGTGTGCTTTTTATTGCGGAGGGAGCCGCCCCGGCGCGGCACTTGCAACGGAAGACGGGATCTGTTATAATCTCCTCTGTGTGCCGCCTGCGGCGGCGAAAATGATACCACAAATGAAGGAGACGTCCTGTCATGACCTATTCATACGCGCCCCAGGGAGTTTGCTCCAGCCGGATCGATCTGGAGCTGGAGGGGGATATCATCAAGTCCGTGCAGTTCACCGGCGGCTGCCACGGCAATCTCCAGGGGATCTCCCGCCTGGTCCAGGGGATGACGGCCCAGGAGGCCATTGCCCGCCTGGAGGGGATTCACTGCGGCTGGAAGCCCACCAGCTGCCCCGATCAGCTCACCCGCGCCCTGCGGGAGGCCCTGGCCCGGGAGGGCCGCTGAGGAGCGCGCCGGACACAGCGCCCCATCAATAGAGAGGAGAGGTAGAATCATGGACTACGCGAAGGAATCCCTGAAGCTCCACGAGCAGTGGAAGGGAAAGATTGAAGTGATCGCCACGGTGCCTGTGGAGACGAAGGAGGATCTGTCCCTGGCCTATACGCCGGGAGTGGCCCAGCCCTGCCTGGAGATCCAGAGGGACGTGGAGAAGAGCTACGACCTGACAAGGCGGCACAATCTCTGCGCCGTCATCACCGACGGCAGCGCGGTGCTGGGCCTGGGGGACATCGGCCCCGAGGCGGGCATGCCGGTGATGGAGGGCAAGTGTGTGCTGTTCAAGGCCTTCGGCGGCGTGGACGCCTTTCCTCTGTGCATCAGGACAAAGGATGTGGACGCCTTTGTGGAGACGGTGTACCAGATCTCCGGCAGCTTCGGCGGCATCAACCTGGAGGATATCGCTGCGCCCCGGTGCTTTGAGATCGAGCGCAAGCTGAAGGAGCGCTGCGACATTCCCATCTTCCACGACGACCAGCACGGCACTGCCGTCATCACCCTGGCGGGTCTCACCAACGCCCTGAAGGTGGTGGGAAAGAGGAAGGAGGACGTGCGGATCGTCACCTCCGGCGCGGGCGCGGCTGCGGTGTCCATCGTGAAGCTGCTCCTCTCCGCCGGGTACCAGCACATCACCATGTGCGACCGGAAGGGAGCCATTTACGCCGGCCGGGAGGGTCTCAACTGGATCAAGGAGGAGATGGCCCAGGTCACCAACCGGGAGAGCCGGAAGGGGTCTCTGGCCGATGCCCTGGCGGGTGCCGACGTGTTCATCGGCGTCAGCGCCCCGGGCACCGTCACAAAGGACATGGTCCGCTCCATGGCTAAGGATGCCATCGTGTTTGCCTGCGCCAATCCCACCCCGGAGATCTTCCCGGAGGAGGCCCTGGCCGCCGGCGCGGCGGTGGTGGCTACCGGCCGCAGCGACTTCCCCAATCAGATCAACAACGTCCTGGCCTTCCCCGGCATCTTCCGTGGCACCTTCGACGTGCGGGCCCGGGACATCAACGAGGAAATGAAGATGGCGGCGGCGGCGGCCCTCGCGGGGCTGATCTCCGACGAGGAGCTGACGGCGGAGTATATCATCCCCAAGGCCTTCGACAAGCGGGTGGGACCTGCGGTGGCGGCGGCAGTGGCTGATGCCGCCCGGCGCTCCGGCGTGGCCCGGATCTGAGACCTTTGACCGGCAGCACCGTCCCGCCCTTGACACGGGCGCCCGACTGTGCTATGATCAGACAGAAATCAGTGAAAAGAGCGGCAGCGTATCATAAAATATGATACGCTGCCGCTCTTTTTCGCATAATACGGGAAAAGGAGAACAGGAGGCCGCCGTATGGTTAAGAAGTGGTTTACAAGGGAGCAGATGCAGCAGATAGCGAAGCAGACGCTGTGGGAATGTGTGGGCAGCGTGCTTATTGCGCTGGGCGTCTATAATTTTGCGGTACAAGCAAAATTTCCCATGACAGGTTTTTCCGGTATTTCCATTATTTTCTACCGGCTTTTAAACATTCCCATCGGCCTTTCCACCGTGCTGCTCAATATTCCGGTGGCGATCCTCTGTTACCGTCTGCTGGGACGCCGGTTCTTTGTCAGCTCCCTGCGCTGTATGCTCCTGTCTTCGCTGATTATCGACTATCTGGCGCCGCTGCTTCCGGTCTATGAGGGCAGCCGACTCCTGGCGGCCCTCTGTACGGGGATACTCGGTGGCTTGGGTTACGCTATCATCTATATCCAGAACTCCTCCACCGGTGGGTCAGATTTTATCATTATGGCGGTGAAGGCGCTAAGGCCCCATTTGTCCCTGGGGAATATCGCCTTTTTGTCAGATGTGGGGATCATTCTTGTGGGCGGGGCCATATTCCGGGATGTGGATGGGATCATCTACGGGATGATCGTAAACTATATTTTCGCCATTGTGGTGGACAAGGTGATGTACGGAGCCAACGCCGGGAAAATGGCGTTGATCGTCACGGAGCATGGGGAGCGCGTCTGCCAGGAGATCGACAGGACCTGTGGGCGGGGAACTACGGTCATCGGCGCCCGGGGCGGATACCAGGGCAGCCGGAAGCAGGTGGTGCTGTGCGCCTGCAGCAACAAGGAGATGTACCAGGTGCAGAAGACCGTAAAGCGGGTGGACCCCCAGTCCTTTCTCATCGTCCTCGAATCAAAGGAGGTCCACGGGGAGGGCTTCCGGATGGTACAGATCGGGGAAAAGCCGTAGGGAGCCCGCGGCGGTGTCCGCGGAAAACCGCCCCCGCGTCTCCGCCTCCCTGGGAAAACCGGCGCCGGTAGCTCCCTTACCGTTGCAAACCGGAGCGTTTTTGATATAATGAGGTTACGGATTCTGCCTGGGCGCTGTGTGTGCGGGGGAAAATTTCTGCGGGAGGCGATTGCGTGGAATATGAGGGTCAGATCTGTCGGGGACCCATGGAGCGGGCGTCCTATATGCTGCCCATCTCGGTGGGCTGCTCCTATAACCGGTGCCGCTTCTGCATGCTCTTCAAGCACCTGCGCTACCGGGAACTTCCGCTGGAACAGATCGAGGCAGAGCTGCGCCGGGTCAGCGCAGTGGGCGGAAACCCCAGACAGGTGTTCCTGGGGGATGGGAACGCCTTCTCCGCTCCGACGCAGCGGATGCTCGCCATCCTCTCCCTGGTCCACCGCTATTTCCCCGCCTGCGAGACGGTCAATATGGACGCCACCGTCCACGATATCCTCCGCAAGCCCCAGGCGGAGCTGGAGGCGCTGTCCGCCGCGGGGGTGCGGACGCTGTATCTGGGCATTGAGTGCGGGCTGGACGACGTGCTGGCCAGAATGAACAAGGGACAGACCGTGGCCCAGGCCGGCGAGGCCATTGAAAAGCTGCATCAGGCGGGCATGGGCTACGGCGCCCACATGATGACGGGAATAGCGGGGAAGGGCCGGGGACTTGAAAATGCCCAGGCGCTGGCGGCGTTCTATAACCGCACCCGCCCGGACCGGATTGTCAACTTCTCCTTCTTCCTGCATAAGAGGGCTCCGCTCTATCAGGACATCCTCTCGGGGGCCTTTGTCCCCGCGGATGAGCTGGAGAACCTGCGGGAGGAGCAGCGGCTGCTGGAGCTTCTGGAGACACAGGGGCTCACCTATGACGGCTTTCACGACTGCATCGCCGTCCGGGTGCGGGGCCTTCTTCCCCGGGATCGGGACAGAATGCTCCGGAAGCTGGAGAGCGCCGTCGGGGAATATGAGGGGAAAGAGCCGGTATATGCCGTTGTAGAGTAGTGGAAACCTGGACGGAGACAGAAAGGCCAGCGGCGAAGCAGGTTGTGCTGCTTCGCCGCTGGCCTTGTATAATCCGGGACAGACCGCCGGAAGACGGGCAGCCCGGAGGAGCTTCCGCGCGAGGGCCTTACCGCCGGCGGCCCCGGTAGCCACCGCTGCGGGTGCCGGTGTAACCCCGGCCGTAGCGCCGGCGGCGGTTGAACACCGTCAGCCGGAGGATGACAATAAGCAGGATCAGGCCGATGACAGCTCCAATGGCGATCTTGACGGTGGACTGCTGGAAAAATTCCACCAGATCCCGCCGGAACACCAGGAGCCTTGAGGCGGACACGTCCTCGTCCGCCAGCAGCTTCACGGTGCCGTACACCGTGTCGCCGCAGCTGAGGGTGATCTCCCCCAGCTCCTGTCCCTTGGTGACGGGGGCGTCCACGCTCTCCTGATAGAAGGTGACCTCCCGCTTGATGTCCGTGGCCACATCCATGTCGTTGGGGATCAGCCGCTCGATCTCCTCGGCGGGGTGGACCTTGACGGTATTCTGCTCCTGGGAGAGGGCCACGGGCACCTCGTCGATGAGCTCGTCGGTGCCCAGGATCACCTGGCGGGAGAAGGAGTCGAAGCCCCAGTCAAAGAGCTTGATGGTCTCGGAGAAGCTCTGGACCTGCTTGTCGCCGTTTTCCAGGGTAACAGATTTGGCGCCCAGCACCACGCTGAGGAGGGAGCGCCCGCTGCGGGTGGCGGTGGCGATGAGGCAGTAGCCGGCGTCGCTGGTGGAGCCGGTCTTGACGCCCTCGGCCCCCTGGTAGACGTAACCGGTGGCCCGCATGGGGGAGAGAAGGTAGTTGGTGGTGTAGTAGGTCCGGGCGTTGGAGAGATTGGTGGCTGGGATCTCAACGACCTTGGTATTGCAGATGGGCATGAACATCTCGTGCTGCATGGCCTCCTGGGTGATGAGGTAGAGATCCCAGGCGGTGGTGTAGTGGTTGGAGTCCTGGAGCCCGTTGGTGTTGGCAAAGTGGGTGTCCTCGCAGCCGATGGCGTCGGCCCGGGCGTTCATGGCCTCCACGAAGGCCTCAATGGACCCGGAGACCCCCTCCGCCAGGATGTCGCAGGCCTCGTTGGCGGACACCACCAGGATGCAGTAGAGGAGCTGCTCCACCGTCAGCTGCTCTCCCACCTTGATCCCGGCGTTGCTGCCGTCGGAGGGCAGGTTGTCGATAGCGGTCTGTGAGGCGGTGAGGACCGTGTCCATGGTCAGCTTCCCGCTGTCCACCGCCTCCAGCACCAGCAGGGCGGTCATGACCTTGGTGAGGCTGGCGGGATAGAGCCGCTCATGGATGTTCCGGGCGTAGAGGATCTCGCCGGTGTCCGGGTCCGCCAGCAGGGCGGCCTTGGCGGCCACCTCCCAGTCGCCGGTGTCGCCTTCGGCGGCCAGGGCGGAGGTTCCCAGGGTGAAGATCAGGATGAGGCAGAAAAAAAGAGAGAGAAAACGGCGATTTTTCATATCATTCTCCAGACAAATATGGTATACTCATTTATAATTGGTGTCCTTGCGGCAGCGCGTTTGGACAGAAACGGACAGGTTAACCATAAGTATAGCAAATAATCAGCGGGAGTTCAACTGTGAAAGTTACGGGAAAACTGACAAAAACCGAGGGCCTTCTGCTGGCGATGACCGTGGTGTTTCTCTGCGTGCTGGCGGGGATGGGCCGCAGCGCGCCGCCTCCGGTGGAGGAGGACGGCTATTCGGTGCGTACCAGCCGCTCCGCGGAGGAGACGGTCACCCCGGAGCCCACGCCGCCGGTGGATGTGAACACCGCCGGGCTGGAGGAGCTGGACACCTTGTACGGCATCGGGCCGGCCCTGGCCCAGCGGATCATCGACTACCGGGAGGAAAACGGACCCTTCACCTCTCTGGAGGACCTGCTGGAGGTCAAGGGCATCGGCGAGGCCACCCTGGAAGGATTCCGGGACCACGCGGTCGTGGGGACCGGAGAATAGCGCGGACAATTGCAGACCCACGGAGGAGTCATATGAAAATTTTGGTCGTAGACGACGAGAAGTTACTGGTAAAAGGGATCAAATTCAATCTGGAGAACGAGGGCTATCAGGTGGAGTGCGCCTATGACGGCGCTGCCGCCGTGGAGCTGGCCCGGACGGGGAACTTCGACCTCATCATACTGGACCTCATGATGCCAGAGATCGACGGGCTGGAGGCCTGTGTGAAGATCCGGGAGTTTTCCAGCGTCCCTATCATCATGCTCACCGCCCGCAGCGAGGACACCGACAAGATCATCGGCTTTGAGTGCGGGGCGGACGACTATATCACCAAGCCCTTCAACATTCTGGAGCTGAAGGCCCGGATCCGGGCGCTGCTGCGCCGGGCCTCCGGGGCGGTCCAGGCCAAGCAGCAAAGCCGTATCACCGTAGGAGGGCTGACGCTGGACACGGAGCAGCGGGTGGCCATCCGGGACGGGGAGACGGTGGAGCTCACCGCCAAGGAGTACGACCTCATCGAGCTCCTTATGAAGAACCCCCGCCGGGTCTACAGCCGGGAGAACCTCATGAACGTGGTGTGGGGCTACTCCTACACCGGGGACTACCGGACGGTGGACGTCCACATCCGCCGCCTCCGGGAGAAGCTGGAGCGCACCCCGGCGGAGCCGGAATATATCATGACCAAGTGGGGAGTTGGCTACTATTTTAAGGGGTAAGATTTCCTTGCAGATGAAGATCGGCGCCAGCTACATGGCCATTCTGCTCATCGTGCTGGTGCTGATGAACACCTATCCCCTGCTGGTGTCCGAGGACCTGGTGTTCCGGGCCAAGCGCACCGCCCTCCAGAGCGGGGCGGCGGCCATCAACGTGGCGGTGTCCGGCCTGGAGGAGCTGACGGAGGAGAACGTGGCCCTGGCCATGGAGGGCGTGGAGACCGACGGCGTGTCCCGTGCCATCGTCACCGACCGCTACGGCAAGGTCCTCTATGATACCCGGGAGGCGGGCAACGCCACGGGCTACTACGTCTTTTACACCGAGCTGGTGGAGGCCCTTCAGGGGAACGTCTCCGCTTACAGCGTCTACCAGGAGGGGGCCTTCCACAGCAGCGCCGCCCAGCCGGTGCTCTACCGCAACCAGGTCATCGGCGCCATCTATGTCTATGAGTACGATACCCAGCAGGCGGCCCTGCTGGAGACCCTGCAGGATAACCTTCTGAGCATCTCGGTGGGCGTGGCCCTGCTGGTGCTGACCCTCAGCGCCACGGTGAGCCGCAGCATCACCCGGCGTCTGGAGAGCCTCCAGACCGCTATCCGGGGCGTCCGGGAGGGGGCCTACAACCAGCGGGCCGTTCTCTCCGGCCACGATGAGTTCACCCAGATCGCCGGGGAGTTCAACGACCTGGTGGACCGGCTCCAGGAGACGGAGAACGCCCGCCGCCAGTTTGTCTCCGACGCTTCCCACGAGCTGAAGACGCCCCTGGCGGCCATCCGCCTGCTCACGGACTCCATCCTCCAGAACGAAAACATCGACAACGCCACCGCCCGGGAATTTGTCAGCGACATCGGCCAGGAGGCCGAGCGCCTGAGCCGCATCACCGAGGACCTGCTGCGCCTAACGCGGCTGGACAGCGGCGTGGTGGAGAAGCCCTCCCGGATCCAGGTGGGGCCGGTGCTGGACCGGGTGGTGCGGATGCTGCGCCCGGTGGCGGACGAGAAAGGGATCGAGGTGCGGACCATCGGGGACGCCGCCGTGGTGGCCACGGAGGGGGAGCTCCACCAGATCCTGTACAACCTGGCGGAAAACGCCATCAAATATAACCGGCAGGACGGATTTGTCTGTATCCGGGTCACCCCGGGGGAGGAGATCACCACCATTGCCGTGGAGGACAACGGCATCGGCATCCCCGCCGCGGACCTGACCCATGTGTTTGAGCGGTTCTACCGGGTGGACAAGGCCCGGTCCCGGGCCGCGGGCGGCACGGGCCTGGGTCTGAGCATCGTGCGGGACACCGTGAGCCGCCGGGGCGGCGACATCTGGGCGGAGAACATCCCGGAGGGCGGCACCCGCTTTGTGGTCAAGCTCCCCTGCCGGGAGGGAGAGGAGGCGGCCACATGAGAAAAAAGATGGGGTGGGTCCTTGCTCTGGCCCTGCTTCTCACCGCCTGCGCCCTTCCCCGGGAGACGGACGGGGAGGAGAGCGGCTATCTTCTCTACTTTCTGGCAGAGACCGATGAGGCCAGGGGCGGCGACCTGATCCGCAGCAGCTATGAGCAGCTGGATCTGGCGGAGGACGCTTCCCTGGAGGAGCAGGCGGCGGCGGTGGTGGAACGGCTCATCGCGGGGCCCGCAGACGACGCCCTCCGCAGTCCCCTGCCCAGCGGTGTCACGCTGCTGTCCCTCACCATTCAGGACCGCCGGGCCACGGTGGACCTCTCCGGCGGATTTGCCCGGCTGGGGGGTGTGGAGCTGGCTCTGGCGGACTACTGCCTGACCCTGTCCCTCACCGCCCTGGAGGGGATCAGCGCCGTGGCTGTCACCGCCCAGGGCCGGGAGGTGGGCCAGCAGCCCAAACAGATCTTCTATGAGCGGGACGTGCTCCTCTCCGATATGGGGGACGTGCTGCAGACAGTGGAGGTGACCCTCTACTTCCTCAACGGCGAGGGCGCTCTGGAGGGCGAGAAACGGACCCTGGAGCTCTACGAGGGGCAGACCCTGGCGGAGAACCTGATCGCCGCGCTGCTGGCCGGACCGGAGAACCGGGAGCTGACGGCAGTGATCCCCGAGACCTTCATCGTCAACTCCGTCCGGGTGGACGAGGGGATCTGCTATGTGAACATCTCCGCAGAGTCCCTGGCGGCCCTGCCGGAGGATGAGGCCGCCCAGCGGCTGATCCTGTGGTCCCTCTCGGACTCCCTCTATTCCATCAATACGATCCAGGGGCTGCGGTTCCTCTCCAACGGCGAGGAGCTGACCCATTTCGGCCTCATACCGGTGGAGACGGTGGCGGTCCGGCCCCAGGGGTAGGATTGTTGTAAGATACCGGCGCTTGTGGTACAATATGTATATCAGAATAAGGAGGGCTACTCATGAAGCTGAGTTTCTTTGGCGCGGATCAGTGCGTCACCGGCAGCTGCCACTGCCTGGAGGTAAACGGCAAGCGGATCCTCATCGACTGCGGCCTGCAGCAGGGCCGGGATGAGATCGACAATCGTGAGCTGCCCTTTGCCCCCAATACCATCGACTACGTCCTCATCACCCACGCCCACATCGACCACAGCGGCCGGGTGCCCATGCTGGTGCGGCTGGGCTTCACCGGGGAGATCTGGACCACCCGCCTCACCGCGGACCTGCTGGAGATCATGCTGGCGGACAGCGCCCACATCCAGGAGTCCGACGCGGAGTACGAGAACCGGAAGAACCAGCGGGCGGGCCGGGCTCTGGTGGAGCCTATCTACACCACCGAGGACGCCATGCGTACCATGGAGTACGTCCGCACCTGCGAGTATGGCCAGAGGGTGGAGATCTGTGAGGGCGTGACCGCCACTTTCACTGACGCGGGCCATCTGCTGGGCTCTGCCAGCATCACTATGGACCTAACAGAGAACGGCTTCACCAAGACCATCGTCTTTTCCGGGGATATCGGCAACATCAACCAGCCCATTATCCGGGACCCCATCCTTCTGAAGCGGGCGGACTACGTGGTGATGGAGTCCACCTACGGCGACCGGAACCACCAGGAGGTGTGGAGCTACACCTCAGAGCTGGCCAAGGTCATCGACCGGACCCTGGGCCGGGGAGGCAACGTGGTGATCCCCGCCTTCGCCGTGGGCCGCACCCAGGAGATTCTTTATTTCCTGCGGCGGATCAAGCAGGAAAACCTGGTGAAGTCCGTGAAGGACTTCCCGGTGTATATCGACTCCCCCCTGGCGGGGAAGGCCACCACCATCTTCTGCGGCGATCTCCACGGCTACCTGGACGAGGAGGCCCTGGAGCTGGTGAAGGACGGCACCGCCATGTTCTCCTTCCCGGGCCTGCGGACCACGGAGTCGGTGGAGGAGTCCAAGCT
>CALWYI010000031.1 GCA_944385715.1 uncultured Oscillospiraceae bacterium
ACCGACAACCTGGTGGACTACCCCCTGCTGGACTGGTCCATCCCCGAGAGCTATGTGGACTACGTGGTCTGCGTGGAGGAGATCGGCAACCCCAAGGGCATCGTCTCCGGCACCACCCAGATCACCCGGGACCCGGTGGGCCTGGTGATGGCCCAGCTGGCCGCCAAGGTCATCGAGTATTCCGGCCTTCTCAAGGAGGGCTTTTCCTTCCAGACCGGGGCGGGCGGCGCCTCCTTGGCGGCGGCTAAGTTCCTCAAGGACATCATGCTCCGCCAGCAGATCCAGGGCAGCTTTGGCCTGGGGGGCATTACCGGCTACATGGTGGACATGCTCCAGGCCGGGTGCTTCCGCTCCCTGCTGGACGTCCAGTGCTTTGACCTCAAGGCGGTGGAGTCCATCCGCACCGATCCCCGGCACCAGGAGATCTCCGCCATGCACTACGCCAGCCCCAGCCACCGCAGCGCGGTGGTGGACAGCCTGGACGTAGTGATCCTGGGGGCCACGGAGATCGATACCGACTTCAACGTCAACGTCCATACCGACTCCGGCGGCTGCATCATGGGCGGCTCCGGCGGCCACAGCGACACCGCGGCGGGGGCCAAGCTTTCCATGATCATCGCCCCCATGTTCCGGGCCAGGCTGCCCATCGTCACCGACCACGTGACATGTGTCTCCACCCCCGGAAAGGATATCGACGTGCTGGTGACCCAGGGGGGCATCGCCGTCAACGAAAAGAACCGGGAGCTGAAGGAGCGCCTTACGGCGGCGGGACTGCCGGTGCTGGACATCCGCTCCCTCAAGGAGAAGGCCGAGGGCATCACCGGAAAGCCCCGCCGCATACCCCAGGGGGACCGGGTGGTGGCCCGGGTCATCAGCCGGGAGGGCGCGCTGCTGGATGAGATCCGGAATGTGCCGGGCGAGGACTAAGGAACAGACAGGAGGAGAACGACCATGAGAGAGATCGCGGCCCAGCAGATCACCGACACTGTCCGGCGGCTGTGCGTCCAGGCCAACTGCCACCTGCCCCGGGACGTCCGGGAGCGGATCGCCGCCAGCCACGCCGGGGAGCCCTGGCCCCAGGCCCGGGAGATCCTGGAGCGGATTATGGAGAACTACGACATTGCCGACAGGGGTGACAAGCCCGTCTGTCAGGACACCGGCATGGCCTGTGTGTTCCTGAAGGTGGGCCAGGAGGTCCACATCACCGGCGACGTGGCGGAGGCCGTCCACGAGGGGGTCCGCCAGGGCTACAGCCAGGGGTACCTCCGCAAGTCCGTGGTGGGAGATCCCCTCAACCGGGTGAATACCGGGGACAACACCCCCGCCATGATCTACTACGACCTGGCGCCCGGGGATCAGGTGGAGATCACCGTGGCCCCCAAGGGCTTCGGCAGCGAGAATATGAGCCAGATCAGGATGCTCCGGCCCTCCGACGGCGTGGAGGGGGTCAAGGACTTCGTGGTGAAGGTGGTGGAGGAGGCGGGGGCCAACCCCTGCCCCCCCATCGTGGTGGGCGTGGGCATCGGCGGCACCTTCGACAAGGCCGCCTACCTGGCCAAGAAGGCTCTGATGCGGCCCCTGGACCAGCGCCACCCCCAGCCCTTCTACCAGGACCTGGAGGCGGAGCTCCTGGAGCGGATCAACGCCCTGGGCATCGGGCCCCAGGGCTTCGGCGGAAGGACCACCGCCCTGGCGGTGAACATCGAGACCTGCCCCACCCACATCGCGGGGCTGCCGGTGGCGGTGAACATCAACTGCCACGTGACCAGACATCAGACGGAGGTGCTGTAAGATGGCCATTACCATTCATACGCCCCTGACCAGGGAGCAGGCCCGGTGCCTGAGGGCGGGGGACAGCTGCCTCATCTCCGGGGTGATCTATACCGCCCGGGACGCCGCCCACAAGCGGCTGTGCGAGCTGGTGGCCCAGGGGAAGGAGCTGCCCCTGGAGGTCAGGGACGCCACCATCTACTACGTGGGGCCCACCCCGGCCAAGCCCGGCGAGGCCATCGGCTCCGCCGGCCCCACCACCTCCTACCGCATGGATGCCTACAGCCCCACCCTCATCGCCCTGGGGGAGACGGGGATGATCGGCAAGGGCAAGCGGGGCCCCGAGGTGGTGGCCGCTATGAAGGAACACGGCGCGGTGTATTTCGGGGCCATCGGCGGCTGCGGCGCTCTCCTCAGCCAGTGCGTGAAGAAGGCGGAGATTGTCGCCTACGAGGACCTGGGGGCCGAGGCCATCCGCCGCCTGGAGGTGGAGAACTTCCCGGTGGTGGTCATCATCGACAGCGAGGGGAACAACCTCTACGAGGCGGGCCGGGCGGCGTACCTGGAGAGCCTCGGGGAGTGACAGCGGGACAGAAAGAATGGGAGAGGAGGCGAAGGCCGTGACGGAACTGTTTCATGTGGACCCGGTCTCCGGGATTCCCATCTACCAGCAGCTGGTGGACGAGATCCGCTCAGCCATCAAGACCGGAAAGCTCCCCACCGGGGCGCAGCTGCCCACGGTGCTGGCCATGGCCGACAGCCTGGATCTGGCCCGGGGCACGGTGAAGCGCGCCTACGACGAGCTGGAGCGGCTGGGGCTGGTGGAGAAGGTCCAGGGCCGGGGCACCTTTGTGTGCTACCGCGCCCCGGAGGCCGCGGGACGGAAGGAACAGGCCATGGCGGCCATCGACGCTCTGCTGGACCGGATGGAGGAGCTGGGCTTCACCCCCGCGGAGGTGAATATCTTCCTGGACCTGAAGCTGCGGGAGCGGACGGAGCGGCTGGCCAACCTGAAGGTGGCGGTGGTGGAGTGCAACCCGGAGACCCTGTCCCAGCTCTCCGACCAGCTGCGGGGCCTGGAGGGCGTGGAGCTCTACTCCTACCTCCTCAGCCACGTGGAGGCCTACCCCTACAACCTGGGGGAGGAGATGGATCTGGTGGTCACCACCGTGGAGCACGCCGCCTATATCCAGAGCATCCTCCCGGAGGACAGGAAAATTGCAAGAATCGCCCTGCGGCTTTCACCGTCCAGCATGGCGGGCATCGTGAAGCTCCGCTCCGGTGAATCCCTGGGCATCCTTTCCTGCAGCCAGCGCTTCGGGGCGCTGCTGTATGAGGCCTGCGCCGCCTACACGGAAAACGTGGCGGTGGACCGGCCCCGGCTCCTGTCCGAGGTGGAGGACTGGAAGGGGTATCTCCGGGGAAAAACGGCGATCCTGGTGCCGGAGGGCGTGGAAAAGTACGCCGGAGAGGAGGCGCTGGCCCAGCTGAGATCCTTTGCCTCCGGCGGGAAGGTGATCCGCTGCGCCTACGAGATGGACCAGGGCTCCCTCCTCTATTTGCAGGAAAAATTGAACAGGCTGCGTGAGAAGAAAACCGGATAAGCATGCGCCCCTTTGCCAACGCAAGGGGGCGCAATTTTTCTTGCATATACGGAAAATTGTGGCGGAAATCCTTCTTTTTGCCTTGACAAAAGATATAGTTCAAAGTAATATATAGATATAGATTTATTGTCGGGGAGATCCTGTCCCCGGCCTGATCGAGGTGCAAAATGGAGCAACGAAAGAAGAAAGTTCTTGTCATCGGCGTTATCGGCGCCGACGTCCACGCGGTGGGGAACAAGATCCTCTACCACGCCTTTACCGAGGCGGGCTTCGACGTGGTGAACCTGGGCGTCATGGTCTCCCAGGAGGAGTACATCGCCGCCGCCATTGAGTCCGACGCGGACGCCATCGTGGTCTCCTCCCTCTATGGACAGGGGGAGCTGGACTGCCGGGGCATGCGGGAGAAGTGCGACGAGGCGGGCCTCAAGGGCATCCCCCTGCTGGTGGGCGGCAACATCGTCATCGGCAAGCAGAAGTTCGAGGACGTGGAGAAGCGGTTCAAGGCCATGGGCTTTGACCGGGCCTTCCCTCCGGGAACGGACCCCCAGGTGACCATCGACGCCCTGCGGGAGATTTTGCACATGGACGGTGAGGAGGCATGAAGCCGGTCCTGCTCATCGACTTCGGCAGCACCTACACCAAGCTGACGGCGGTGGATGTGGAGGGGGAGCGAATCCTCGGCACCGCCTCCGCCTACACCACCGTCCAGACCGACATCAACGACGGCCTGGCCCTGGGCCGGCAGCGTCTGGAGGAGAAGACCGGTCCCCTGGAATTCGGGGAGTGCTACGCCTGCTCCTCCGCCGCCGGAGGCCTGCGGATGGTCACCAGCGGCCTTGTGCCGGACCTCACCGGCGAGGCCGCCCGGCTGGCCAGCCTTGGCGCCGGCGCGAAAGTGGTGGGGCTCTACTCCTTCCAGATGACGGAGGACGACATCGAGGAGATCCACAGGCTCCGCCCGGATATCTTCCTCCTGGTGGGGGGCACCGACGGCGGCAACAGCGAGTGTATCCTCCACAACGCCAAAATGCTGGCCACCCTGCCCCCGGAGTTTCCGGTGGTGGTGGCGGGCAACCGCACCGCCGCCCGGCAGTGCCAGCGGATTCTGGAGGGCTGGGAGGTCTATGTCTGCCCCAACGTGATGCCAAAGTTCGGCGTGCTGCAGATCGAGCCCACCCAGAAGCAGATCCGGGTAATTTTTCTCAATCGGATCATCCAGGCCAAGGGCCTCTCCCAGGCCCAGAGCCTCCTCTCCGACATCCTGATGCCCACGCCCTCGGCGGTGCTGCTGGCCATGGAGCTGCTGGCCAGGGGCTGCGAGGGGGAGAGCGGCATCGGCGATCTGATCGGCGTGGACGTGGGCGGCGCCACCACCGATGTCTACTCCATGGCCGACGGCATGCCGGAGCAGATGAACACCGTGTACAAGGGCCTCCCCGAGCCCTTCTCCAAGCGGACGGTGGAGGGGGATATCGGCATGCGCTACAGCGTGGGCGGTATCCTGGAGGCCGTCGGCGTCCAGCGGGTCAGCGCCCTGTCCGGTATTGCACCCGCCAGGGTGGAGGAGCTGGTGGCCTATCTCCGGGCCAATACCGACCGCCTGCCCGACGGCGACAAGGAGCTGGAGGCCCTGGATCAGGCCCTGGCCTCCCTGGCGGTGGAGACCGCCGTGGCCCGCCACGCGGGCACCATGGAGGAGACCTACACCATGATGGGCCAGACATTCGTCCAGACCGGCAAGGACCTCACCCGCGTCAAGCAGATCATCGTCACCGGCGGCAGTCTGATCCACACCAAGAATACCGTGGACATCGCGAAATTTGCCCTGTATTCCCCTGCCCAGCCTATGTCCCTGCGGCCTAAGGTGGCGGACATCTGGGTGGACCGATCCTATATTTTGGCTGCTATGGGGCTTCTCTCCTCCCGCTACCCCCAGGCGGCGCTTCGAATGATGAAAAAGGAGCTGGAACAGCATGGATATTCAGAATAAGCGGATCCCCGACGGAGAATTTGCACGCCTGCGCCAGGAGGTGCTGGCCCAGTGGCCCACCGGCAAGGGCGTGGACCTGGAGGAGGCGGTGGCCTACCACAAGGCCATGCCGGAGGAGCGGGTATTCTCCAAGAAGCTGCTGGCCGCCAAGGCGGCGGGCAAGACCCTGGTGCAGCCCCGGGCCGGCGTGCCGGTGATCTCCGAGCACATCAAGCTCATGCAGCACCTCCAGGATCAGGGTGAGGCGGACCTTCTGCCCACCACCATCGACAGCTATACCCGCCAGAACCGCTACGAGGAGGCGGAGAACGGCATCCGGGAGTCCATCCGGCTGAACCGGGCCATGCTCAACGGCTTCCCGGCGGTGAACCACGGCGTCATCGGCTGCCGCCAGGTCATTGAGAGCGTACATACCCCCATCCAGGTCCGCCACGGCACCCCCGACGCCCGGCTTCTCACGGAGATCACCTACGCCGGCGGCTTCACCAGCTACGAGGGCGGCGGCATCTCCTACAACCTGCCCTACTGCAAGAACGTGCCCATGGAGCGCACCATCCGGGACTGGCAGTACGTGGACCGGCTCACGGGCCTCTACGAGGAGATGGGCGCCCCCATCAACCGGGAGCCCTACGGCCCCCTCACCGGCACCCTGGTGCCCCCCTGCATCTCCCACGCGGCGGCCATCATCGAGGCGCTGCTGGCGGCGGAGCAGGGCGTGAAGAACATCACCGTGGGCTACGGCCAGTGCGGCAACCTGGTCCAGGACGTGGCGGCCATCCGCACCCTCCAGAGCCTCACCGACGAGTACCTGCACAAGTACGGCTATGACGACGTGGCGGTGACCACCGTGCTCCACCAGTGGATGGGCGGCTTCCCCGCCGACGAGGCCAAGGCCTTCGGCGTCATCGCCACCGGCAGCCTCATCGCCGCCTTCTCCAAGGCCACCAAGGTCATCGTCAAGAGCCCCCACGAGGCGGTGGGCATTCCCACCATGGAGGCCAACGCCCAGGGCCTGCGCTGCACCAAGCAGGTGGTGAACATGATGACCGACCAGACCTTTGAGGACGCCCGGCTGCCCCAGGAGGAGGAGATCATCCGCCGGGAGACCCGGTGCATCGTGGACAAGTGCTTCGAGCTGGGCGAGGGCGACATCGCCGTGGGTGTGTGCCGCGGCGTGGAGGCTGGCGTGCTGGACGTGCCCTTCGCCCCCTGCCGGGCCAACGCCGGACTGATGCTGCCCTGCCGAGACAACGACGGCGCGGTGCGCATCCTCAACATGGGCAACCTCCCCTTTACCCAGGACCTGAAGGACTTCCACGCCGCCAAGATCGCCGAGCGGGCCGCCTTCGAGAAGCGGAAGGCCTCCTTCCAGATGGTCATCGACGACGTCTACTCCATCGGCAAGGGCCGCCTGGTGGGCCGTCCCCGGTATTGATCCCAGTCATATAAATATGTGCCGCTTATGGCGGAAAAGGAGAAAATTGAAATGAAGATTGTTGATGTGGTATGCTCCGCGGGCCGTACCGGCTTTTACTTTGACGATCAGCGGGCCATCAAGGCCGGCGCCGGTCACGACGGCATCTTCTATGTGGGCCAGCCTGTGACCGAGGGCTTCAGCGCCGTGCGCCAGGCCGGCGAGTCCATCTCCGTGATGCTGGTGCTGGAGGACGGCCAGATCGCCACCGGCGACTGCGCCGCCGTGCAGTACTCCGGCGCCGGCGGACGGGACCCCCTGTTCCTGGCCAAGGACTTCATCCCCCTCATCGACCAGTACATCAAGCCCCAGCTGGTGGGCAGGGAGGCCGACAACTTCCGTGGCCTGTGCGCCATGATGGAGGCCATCCAGATCGACGGCAAGCGCCTCCACACCGCCATCCGCTACGGTCTCTCCCAGGCCATTCTGGACGCGGTGGCCAAGGCCACCGGTCGCCTCATGTGCGAGGTGGTGGCCGACGAGTACGGCTGCACCGTCTCCGAGACCCCCATTCCCGTCTTTACCCAGTCCGGCGACGACCGCTACAACAACGCCGACAAGATGATCATCAAGGGCGCCCAGGTGCTGCCCCACGCCCTCATCAACAACGTGGAGGAGAAGCTGGGCAAAAACGGCGAGAAGCTGGCGGACTACGTGGCCTGGCTCCGGGACCGGATCCTCTCCAACCGGGCCAGCGAGGACTACCTGCCCGTCCTGCACATCGACGTGTACGGCACCATTGGCGCCGCCTTCGGCAACAACAACTACAAGGCCATGGCCGACTACCTGGCCAAGCTGGAGGAGATTGCAAAGCCCTTCCACCTGCGCATCGAGGGCCCCATGGACTGCGACTGCGACCGGGAGACCCAGATGGTGGCCCTGGCGGGCCTCACCAAGGAGCTGGACGACCGGGGCATCCACGTGGAGCTGGTGGCCGACGAGTGGTGCAACACCCTGGAGGACATCAAGCTCTTCGCCGACAACAAGGCGGGCCACATGGTCCAGATCAAGACCCCGGACCTGGGCGGCATCAACAACACCATCGAGGCGGTGCTCTACTGCAAGGAGAAGGGTATCGGCGCCTACCAGGGCGGCACCTGCAACGAGACCGACCGCAGCGCCCAGGTGTGCGTCCACTGCGCCATGGCCACCCAGCCCGACCAGATCCTGGCCAAGCCCGGCATGGGGGTTGACGAGGGCTTCATGATTGTCTACAATGAAATAAACCGGATCATCGCCCTGCGGAAGGCCGGAAAGGGCCGGAGGGGCTGATACGCTCCCGCGGGCTTCCCGCGGAAAATCGAGAGGAATGGCGCCGCTGAATCAGCAGCGCCATTCCTGCTGTACATGCCCGGCGGCGCCTGACGGGCGGAGGCTCCCTTCGTCGGCCGCGGCGAAGGCGCGCTTATGGACAAGCTGCCCGGGCCTTCCCGCCGCAGGGCCGGGGCAACAAGCAATAACCGCCCGGATGGGCGGAGAAATGGGGATGGATGAACGATGCAGAAGAAACAATATGGGGCGATTCTATGGGACTGGCTGGCCATTACAGGGGCCACGGCCATTACCACCGCGTCGGTGTACTTTTTTCTCATTCCCAGCCAGGTGCCGGTGGGCAGCGTATCCAGTCTGGCCATGGTTTTGAGTACGGTGATCCCGCTGCCCATCTCCGCCTTGACCATGCTCCTGAACGTGCTGCTGTTGCTGTTCGGATTTTTGTTCATTGGGCGGGAGTTCGGGGCGAAGACGGTGTACACGTCTTTGCTGATGCCTGTTTTCCTGGCCGTGCTGGAGTGGGTGCTTCCGGACTTCACCTCCCTGACGGGGGATCAGTTTCTGGACATGATCGCCTTTATCTTTACGGTGAGCATCGGACTGTCCATGCTGTTCAACCGCAACGCATCCTCCGGCGGCCTGGATATCGTGGCCAAGTTCCTCAACAAATACTTCCATGTGGAGCTGGGCAGGGCCATGTCCCTGTCGGGGATGTGCGTGGCGCTGTTGGCGGCCTTCGTCTACGACGGAAAGACGGTGATCCTCAGCGTTCTGGGCACCTACTTCAGCGGCCTGATGCTGGATCACTTCATCTTCGGCTCCAACGTGAAAAAGCGGGTGTGCATCATCTCGGAGAAGATGGAGGAGATCCGGGCGTATATCCTGGACAACCTCCGCAGCGGAGCCACCATATACCAGGCCGTGGGCGCCTACAACGAACAGCCCCGGCAGGAAATCATCACCATCGTGGACAAGACGGAGTACCGCCAGCTGATGGATTTCCTGGAGAAAGTGGATCAGAACGCCTTTATCACCGTCTATGCCGTCAACGAGGTCTTTTACCGCCCCAAGATTTTCGGAGGGGAGCGGAGAGAACCGCATAAGTGAGCCGCCCGATTGCCCCGCCGTACGCCGGCAGTACTGCCGGCGTACGGCGGGGACTGTTTTCCGCGGACAAGGGGACTGCGGGCCCGTACGCCTCTCTTTTCCGGAGCGGGGCGGCCGTGCCGCCGCAGGAGGGAGCGTCCCTGGACAGGTTATAGGTTTTCTGCCTAATTTCCCGCCTCTTTTCAGGAGATTTATTTGTGAAATCTACGGTTGCTAAATATTGATTTCAGCGATAGAATACAAGTATTTGGGAACGGAATAGTCCGTTCTCCATTATTATGGAAAAGGATGGAAAGCGCACCGATGAAAAAGAAACTGACCGCTCTGCTGCTGGTTCTGGCGATGGCCTTTACCCTGGTCGCCTGCGGGACCGGCGCAGACAACGGCGGCAGCAACGCCGCCGACAATACCGCCAACAACACTGCCAATAACACTGCCAACAATGCCGCTGACGACGCTGAGAGCGAGGCCCCGGAGCTCTCCGGCACCATGAAGGTGGTGGCCACCAGCGAGAGCTACGTCACCCTCTTCGACAAGTTCACCGAGGAGACCGGCGTGACCGTGGAGCTGCTCTCCATGTCCTCCGGCGAGGTACTCTCCAAGCTGCGGGCCGAGGGCGGCACTCCCTCCGCCGACCTGTGGTTCGGCGGCGGCATCGACGCCTTCATGAGCGCCAAGGAAGACGGCCTGCTGGAGCAGGTGAACTTTGACGCCGCCGCCGATCTGGCCGCGGAGTACAAGGACAGCGAGAACTACTGGTTCTCCAAGGGCATCACCATCGTGGGATTCCTCCTCAACAACACCCTCATGGGCGAGCTGAACCTCACCGCCCCCGCCAGCTGGAGCGACCTGCTGGATGAGTCTTACGCCGGTGAGATCATCATGTCCAACCCCGCCGTGTCCGGCACCAACTACGCTGTGGTCAACGCTCTGCTCCAGACCATGGGCGAGGAGGAAGGCTGGAACTACTTCGACGGCCTCAACAGCAACATCGCCTACTACGCCAAGCGGGGCTCCGACCCCTCCAACAAGGTCATCAGCGATGAGTACGCCATCGGCATCACCTACATCGACGGCACCATCGAGGCTCTGCTGGAGGACTACGACGTGACCATCGTCTACCCCGAGGACGGTATCCCCTGGGTTCCCGAGGGAGTGGCCGTGTTCAAGAACGCTGAGAACGTGGACGCCGCCAAGTACTTTGTGGAGTGGCTCTTCAGCAACGACAAGAACCTGCAGCTCCTGGCCGAGATCGACCAGAAGACCAGCGTGAAGGCCATCAAGCCCACCATGGAGGGCATCGACCTCTCCTATGACACCGGCATTCTCATGGACGAGGATCTGTCCCTGTTCGGCAGCGAGCGGGACGCCATCCTGGCCCAGTTCGAGACCCTGATGGGCGACAAGGCCGTCGATGAATAATCGCGGTCACAACACGCAGGAAAGGGCATCCCTCCGGGATGCCCTTTTCGGCGTTCCCCACCTCTCCGGCGGCAGGCGCCCCGGAGAGCGGAAAGGCGGCGCGCTGACGGCGGGCAGCCTTCTGGACAAGGCGATTTTACTGCTCCTGCTGGGGGCCGTCTGCCTCTTTGTCCTCTGGCCAATGGCCTGCATCCTGCTGCGGAGCCTGGGGGACGGGGAGGGGGGCTTCACCCTGGCGGCCTACGCCCAGGTGTGGAGCCGCTACCGGGAGAACCTCTGGAACAGCGTGTTCGTGGGGGTCCTCTCCGCCCTGGCCTGCACCGTCTTCTCCACCGCCGCCGCCATCTTCATCGCCACCCGGCGGGGCTGGGTGAAGATGGCCTGTATGGCCCTGCTCCTTATCACCATGGTGTCCCCGCCCTTCGTCTCATCTCTCGCCTATATTCAGCTCTACGGCCGCCGGGGGTGGATCACCTACCGGCTGCTGGGCATCAGCTGGGATCCCTACAACTGCTGGGGGGTCATCTGGATGCAGAGCATCTCCTTTGTGCCCCTCAATACCCTGCTCCTCATCGGCATCCTCTCCAAGCTGGACACCGGCAGCCTCCAGGCGGCCCGGGACCTGGGGGCCAGGCCCGCCGCCATATTGCGGGACGTGGTGCTGCCCCTGATGGGACCGGGGATCCTGGTGTCCCTGCTGCTGTCCTTCGTGCGGTCCCTCTCGGACTACGGCACCCCGGTGATCATCGGCGGGCGGTTCAGCACCATCGCCTCGGAGATCTACCTCCAGCTGGTGGGCTACTCCGACCTGGAGAAGTCCTCCGCCATGAATATGTTCCTGCTGCTGCCCGCCATCGCCGCCTTCTTCCTCTACCGCTACCTCATGCGCCGCTCCGACAAGCTCTCGGAGGGGAGCCGCTCCCGGCAGGGCCGGCTGGAGCTGTCCCTCTCCCGGTGCGGCCCGGTGGGGATCGGTATTGCCGCGGTGAGCATCCTCTTTTTCCTCATGATGGTGCTCCAGTACGGCTGCATCTTCCTGGCGGGGTTCCTCAAGAGCACCAAGGGGGTCTACTCCTTCACCCTGCGCAACTGGGAGGAGCTCTGGCGCCTCGACGCCGCCACCATGGTCCGAAGCGTGGTCTATGCCCTCATCGTCTCCCTGGCGGGGACGCTCTTCGCCATGCTCTTTGCCTACTACATGGAGCGGCGGCGGGTGCCGGGCCGGAGCTTCTTCGACTGCGTGGCCACTTTGCCCTACATGCTGCCGGGGACCTGCTTTGGCATCGGCTACATACTGGCCTTCAACCACGAGCCCCTGAAGCTCACGGGCACGGCGGTGATCGTCCTTGCCAACATGCTCTTCAAGCAGCTACCCACCGCCACCAAGATCTGCTCCGCCTCCCTCACCCAGGTGCCCCTGGCCCTGGAGCGCTCCGCCCGGGACCTGGGGGGCGGCCAGCTGGCGGTGCTGCGGGATGTGATCCTGCCCAGCCTCCGGCCTGCCTTTCTCAGCTGCTTCGTCTACAACTTCTCCAGCAGCATGACCACCGCTGGGGCCATCATCTTCCTCATCAACCCGGGGAAGAAGCTGGCGGTGTTCAAGCTCTTCGACGCGGTGTACACCGGGGACTACGCTGTGGCCTCCCTCATCGCCAGCGTCATCATCGTCATCGTCCTGGCCGTGGAGGGCCTGGCCTATCTCATCACCTGGAAGGGAGGGGAGCGCAATGTATCTTGAGCTGTCCCATCTGAAAAAGAGCTTCGGGGAGAAGACTGTGGTGGAGGACCTGACGCTGTCCCTGCCCCAGGGGGAGCTTCTGTGTATCCTGGGCTCCTCCGGCTGCGGCAAGACCACCACCCTGAACATGATCGGGGGCTTTCTCGCCCCGGACAGCGGACAGATCCTCGTGGACGGGGAGGACATCACCGCAATCCCGCCGGAGCGGCGGCCGGTGACCACCGTGTTCCAGTCCTACGGCCTCTTCCCCCATATGACCGTGCTGCAGAACGTGGTCTACGGCCTGAAGTTCCAGCGCATCCGCCGGGCCGAGGCCCGGGAGAAGGGCCTTCGGTACCTGGAGATGGTGGGCCTTGCCGACTACGCCGGGGCCTATATCCACGAGATCAGCGGCGGCCAGCAGCAGCGGGTGGCCCTGGCCCGGGCCCTGATCGTGGAGCCCAAGCTGTGCCTGCTGGACGAGCCCTTCTCCAACCTGGACGCGGCGCTGCGGGTGAAGATGCGCCAGGAGCTGAAAAGCCTCCAGCGGGAGCTGGGGATGACCATGGTGTTCGTCACCCACGACCAGGAGGAGGCTCTGATCCTGGCCGACCGCATGGCCATTATGGAGCAGGGCCGGGTGCTGCAGTACGACGCGCCGCTGCACATCTACCACAACCCGGTGAGCCCCTTCGTGGCGGATTTCCTGGGGCTGAAGGATCTGGAGTGGCGGCAGGACGGCGCCCTGCTGAAAATCATACGGAGAGACGACAAGGAGGAACACCATGCTGGTTGACATGCATCTCCACGAGAGCACCTATTCCCTGGACAGCCACATCAATCTGGAGCAGATCGTCACCATCGCCCGGCAGAAGGGCCTGGACGCGGTGTGCATCACCGACCACGACAGCATGGGCCTCCGGGAATACGCGGCGGAGTATGCGAAGAAGGTGGACTTTCCCATCTTCGTGGGGGTGGAGTACTACTCCCTCCAGGGGGACATCACCGCCTGGGGCATCGACACCTTCCCGGACCACCGGATCGACGCCCAGATCTTCATCGACCAGGTCAACGCCGCCGGGGGCTTCTGCGTGTCCTGCCACCCCTTCCGCAACAACAAGCGGGGGCTGGAGGAGAACCTCCGCCGGGTCCGCGGCCTCCACGGCGTGGAGGTCCTCAACGGCAGCGCGGATCAGGAGGCCAACCGCACCGCCCTGCGGTTCTGCCGGGAGCTGGGCCTCAAGGCCATCGGCGCCAGCGACGCCCACACCACGGAGCAGATCGGCAAGTACGTCACCTGGCTTCCGGAGAAGGTGACCACCTTGGCGGACTTCATCGCCCAGCTGCGCCGGTGCGACACCCGGCCCGCCATCTGGAACGGGACCGGCTACGACGTGGTGGATGCCTTCTGAGAGACTCCCTTCATAAAACGCCCGGGCGGGGCAGTCCATCAGGACTGCCCCGCCCGGGCGTTTATTGTGTGTTCGCGGCGTCAGTTCAGCACCAGGGCGTTGACCGCCTCCATGAGGTCCACCACCAGGCTCCGCTCCACCAGGGATACCGGCTCCCCGTCGATCTCCGCCAGACAGTAGGTGCCGTCATAGCGGTAGAAGGCGATGGTCACGGTGGGATCGCCCTCCCGGTCCAGGGTGAGGGTCAGGGCGATCTCCTCCTTGCCGGAGGGGCTCTCCTGGGTGAAGCTGTCGGCGGTGAGGGCGGTGAGGGCGCTCTGGATGTCGGCAATGTCCGCCAGCTCCTCCTGGTAGTAGTAGCTGCGCGTCTCGCCGTCGGTGAGGGAGGTGATGGTGTAGTCCTCGCCGTCCAGGGAGATCGCCAGCTGGGTGATCTCTTCCGCGTCGTCTACAGGCAGGACTTCGCTGTGCCGGAGGTCGTCCCGGGCGGCGGCCATGAGGGCCTCATAGTCGTTGCTGGCAAGCTGGTAGAGGATCTGGGACTCCCCGATCCGGGCGTAGGCGGTGATCTCCTCCGTTTCAGAGGAGGTATCCTCTTCGGCGGCGGCGCTGTCAGCGTCCTCCGCCGCGGCCTCTGCCGCCGCGGCCAGCTCCTCCGGGTCCCGGCTGACGCTGAGGACGAAGGTGCCGGAGACGGCGTTCCCCTCCTCATCCTCCTCGGTGTAGTCCACGGTGATGGTGAGCTCCGGGTCGTCCAGGCCGCAGGCGGCAATCTCCTCATCGGTGGCGTTGTAGCTCACGTAGGTGCCAAGGTCCATGAAGCGGATGTCCTGTAGATAGCCCTCCACCTTGTCGGTGTCCAGGGGCAGTACGTCGCCGCCCAGGTCCGTGAAGTACACGTCCTCCTCCCGGTAGGTGTCGGCGCTGCCCTCCTGGTAG
>CALWYI010000032.1 GCA_944385715.1 uncultured Oscillospiraceae bacterium
CCCCTCCCTATTTCACCTGCGCGGCGGGAGTGAATCCCGCCTTGCGCCAAGGCTTTCCCCCGCCGGGGGAAAGCGCTTGTACGGCGCACCGGCGCCGGGGCTGGACAACGCCTCTCCGGCGGAAATGGATTCTTTTCTTACTTGGCTTTCTCCGCCACGAAGTCGTCCAGAGCGGCCAGCGCGTCGTCCAGCTTGAGGAGGTCGCTGCCGCCGCCCATGGCGCTGTCGGGCTTGCCGCCGCCCTTGCCGCCGCAGATGGGGGCGATGGCCTTGATGATATCCCCGGCCTTCACGCCCTTGGCCACGGTCTCCTTGCCGCAGACCGCCAGGAAGGTGATCTTCTCCCCGCTTACGCTTGCCAGCAGGGCCGCTACGTTGGGGGCCTTGTCCCGGAGGAAGTCGCCCATCTTCCGCAGGTCGTCGGCGCTGAGGTCCTTCATGCTCATGGACACCACCTTCAGCCCCTTCACGTCCTTGGCAGAGAGGAGGAACTGGTCCGCCCGGCTGAGGAACTCCCGGGCCTTCATCTTCTCGATGGTCTGGCGCAGCTCCCGCATTTCCTCCATCTGCTGCTCCGCCTTCTGAAGAAGCTCCGCAGGGTTGGCCTTCAGGGTCTCCGCGATCTTCAGCAGGGTCGCGTGGTTCCGGTTGAGAATGTCCAGGGTGCCGAAGCCGGTGCTGGCCTCGATGCGGCGCACGCCGCTGGCCACGGAGAACTCGGAAGCAATGCGGAAGGGTCCGGCCTTGGCGGTGTCATTGAGGTGGGTACCGCCGCAGAGCTCCACGGACACCGCATCCTTGCCCTGGTCGCCCATGGTGACCACCCGGACCACGTCGCCGTACTTCTCGCTGAACAGTGCCATGGCTCCCCGGGCCTTGGCCTCCTCGATGGGCAGCTCCTCGGTGGTAACGGCGCTGCCGCTGAGGATGAACACATTCACCAGGTGCTCCACCGCGGCGATCTCCGCCGGCGTCATGGGGGCGAAGTGGGTGAAGTCGAAGCGCAGGAAGTCGGGCTCCACCAGGGAACCGGCCTGCTGGACGTGGTCCCCCAGGACCTTCCGCAGGGCGGCGTGGAGGAGGTGGGTGGCGCTGTGGGCACGGCTCACCGCCTCCCGGCGCTCCGTGTCGATGGCCACATGGCAGGTATCTCCCACCTTCAGCTCGCCGGACTTCACCACGCCGTAGTGCATGTATTTGCCGCCCTTGTTCTTCTGGACGTCGGTGACCTCGAACACGCCGTCGGGGCCGCTGATGGTGCCGTGGTCCGCCACCTGGCCGCCCATCTCGGCGTACATGGTGGTCTGATCCAGCACCACGATGGCCTCCACACCGGCCACAATGGACTCCCGCAGCTCCTCGCCGGCCACGATGGCCAGCACCTTGCCGTCAGTGGCGGCGCTGTCATAGCCCACAAACCTGGTGGCGGGCATGTCCTTGCCGAACTCGATGCCGCTCCAGCCCAGGTCCCCCAGGGCCTCCCGGGCCTTCCGGGCCCGGACGCGCTGCTCCTCCATGAGGGTGTGGAAGGCGTCCATGTCCACGGCCATGCCCTCCTCCTCGGCCATCTCCACCGTCAGGTCGATGGGGAAGCCGTAGGTGTCGTAGAGCTTGAAGGCGTCGGCGCCGGAGAAGGTCTTCTCCCCCGCCGCCTTGTGGCCCTGGAGCATATCGGCGTAGATCTTCATACCGCCGTCGATGGTCTTGGCGAAGCTCTCCTCCTCCAGCTTGATGATCCGGGTGATATAGGCCTGCTTCTCCCGGAGGTCGGGGTAGGCGTTCTCGTTCTCGTGGATCACCGTGTCGCAGACCTCGTAGAGGAAGGGGCGGTCCACCCCCAGGAGCTTGCCGTGGCGGGCGGCCCGGCGGAGGAGGCGGCGGAGCACATAGCCCCGGCCCTCGTTGGAGGGCAGCACGCCGTCGCAGATCATCATGGTGGCGGAGCGGATGTGGTCGGTGATGACCCGGAGGCTCACGTCGATCTTGTGACTCTGGCCGTACTTGGCGCCGGTGATCTCGCTGACCTTGTTGGTGATATTCATCACCGTGTCCACGTCGAAGAGGCTGGCCACGTTCTGGCTGACGCAGGCCAGGCGCTCAAGGCCCATGCCGGTGTCGATGTTCTTCTGCTTGAGCTCGGTGTAGTGGCCCTCCCCGTCGTTGTCAAACTGGGAGAAGACGATGTTCCACACCTCGATATACCGGTCGCACTCGCAGCCCACGGTGCACCCGGGCTTACCGCAGCCGTACTCCGGGCCCCGGTCATAGTAGATCTCGGAGCAGGGGCCGCAGGGGCCGGAGCCGTGCTCCCAGAAGTTGTCCTCCTTGCCGAACTTGAAGATCCGGTCCTCGGGAATGCCGATGTCGTCCCGCCAGATGGCGAAGGCCTCGTCGTCGGCGGGGGTAGTCTCGTTACCCTCGAACACAGAGGGGTACAGCCGGTCCGGTTCCAGGCCCACCCACTCGGGGCTGGTGAGGAACTCCCAGGCCCAGGCGATGGCCTCCTTCTTGAAGTAGTCGCCGAAGGAGAAGTTGCCCAGCATCTCGAAGTAGGTGCCGTGGCGGGCGGTCTTGCCGATATTCTCGATATCGCCGGTGCGGATGCACTTCTGGCAGGTGCACACCCGGACCCGGGGAGGCTCCACCTCGCCGGTGAAGAAGGGCTTCATGGGGGCCATGCCGCTGTTGATGAGCAGGAGACTGGCGTCGTTCTTGGGGATCAGGGAAAAGCTGGGCAGGCGCAGGTGTCCCTTGCTCTCGAAAAAGCGCAGGAACATCTCCCGCAGTTCGTTGAGTCCGTATGATTTGTGCATGGATCTCTCTCCTTTATCTATATATATTTTTTTGTTATCCACTGGTATTTCGGCTATCGCGCGGCCTCCAGGCCGATATTGTCCACGGCGGCTTCGCCGCTGCTGTCAAAGGTAAACCGGATCTCCGTCACCGCTCCGAGGTCCACCGCCTCCCCCTCGGAGACGAAGGCGTCGGCAGGGATGGACACGGTGGCGAAGGCCTTCTTGTAGGTGCAGGTGTCAAAGAGGAAGTCCAGCTTGTCCGTCCGGACCGGCAGGATGGGAAACACTGCGGCAAAGTCGCTGACGCGGGCGGAGGCGGTGTGCCCGGCGGCGTCGGTGAGGGTGACAGTGCCGTCCAGGAGCCGGAGGTCTCCCCGCTCCACCGCGCCGCTGTTCAGGTCGCACAGGTCGAACACCAGGGCGGCGCCGGTCATGTCCAGGCCCGGCAGGCTCAGGGTGTAGGTCCCTTTACTCCCCCACCGCAGCCGCAGGGCGTGGGTGCCCTGGTCCGTATCCCCGTCGATGTCGATCTGCTCCTCGGTCCACAGACTCACGCCGGCGGCCTCCGCCGTCACGCCGGCCATGGAGGCGGTGGTGAGGTCCGAGTCCTCCTCAAAGTCCGCGATGGGGACGAAGGAGGACGTCTCGTAGCACTGGACGTACACCGTGGGCGGCAGCTGCCCGGCACAGCTGTCCCAGTCGGTGAGAAGGCTGCGGCAGCTCTGGTCCCCCCGGAGGGTCACGTCCAGAAACACCTTGACGAATATTTTTGCGATCTCCTGCTGGTCCGCCTCGCTGAGGAGGCTCTCCACGTTCAGGAGGGAGCTGAAGGGCCCCCGCTGGTCGTAGGCCCCCCAGAGGCTGTTGAACTGGCCGTGGTTGGCACCGGCGATGTAGAGGGCGGTCTTGAGGTAATCCCCCTGGCCGGTATAGGTGATGTGCTCGTACTGGGCCATGCCCTGGAAGTTGGTCACATCCCGGTCACAGGCCCCGTGGAGTAGCAGATAGTTCACATCCTCCAGCTCCACGCTGTGGTCGGCGGGCTTGTACTGGTCCACCGTGGGGGCGATGGCGATGATGGAGCGGATGTTGTAGTGGTAGTCGAAGTCGATGTTGCCGTTTTCCGGGTAGTTGTCGTAGCCGTTGAAGAGATAGGCGGTGGCCACCATCTCCCCGCCCCGGCTGTGGCCGGCGATGGCGATGCTGTCCTCGTCCAGGACCCCCTCCAGGGGGTTGCCTACCTCCTCATTGTACCCCAGCAGCAATCCAATATTCTCCAGCAGCAGCACCGCCCGGCCGTCGTTCTCCCCGGAGAGCATGTTGCAGGCGTTCTGGTCCACCGACACCACCACATAGCCGTGGGAGGCCAGGTACTCCCCCAGATAGGCGTAGCCCAGGTAGGACTCGGTGGTGATCTCGTGGTTGCCGTGGGCGATGAAGAGCACGGGGCAGTTCTCCCCGCCGTCGGGGTACCACACCCGGCCCCGGAGGGGCACCCGGCTGAGGCTGTAGTCCAGGTAGCTGTCCACATACAGGCCGGAGATCTCGTCGGTGTCCCGGCTCATGTAGGAGGTGAGGCTGACGGTGCCCGCCTCCAGCGCCTCCTCCGGGCCGTAGTCCACGGTCAGCACGTCGTAGGGTCCCTCATCCAGGGAGGGCTCCAGGGCCGCCAGGGTCCCGGGCGGCCCCTCCATCAGCGAAAAGTACCGCTGGACATAGTGGTCGTCGAAACCGTCGGTAAAGAGGAACACCCCCAGCGCCGCCGTAAGGGCCGCGCCGGCAAGGAAGGTCAGCGCGGTGGTCGGCGTGAGGCGGCGGTGGCGGACAAGGCTCCAGCCGGCGGCCGTCAGCAGCCACAGGGCCGCCGTCACCACGGCGGCAAAGAGGTACACCCGCCAGGACCACCCCTCCCCCGCGCCCCGGCGCACGTTCCGGACGATCACGTAATACAGGAGGGCCAGGCCCATCAGCCAGCCCAGGCCGTGGCCCAGAGCCTTCCGCAGGGCCCACCGGGCCAGCAGCAGCACCAGTTCCATAGCGGCCAGCGCGCCCAGGATGAAGAGCATCCCGCCGGGCAGGCCCGGCCAGTAGGTGGCGTTCAGCTCCAGCCCCACCAGGGCCGCGCTGATGAAAAGGGCCATCTGGCAGAGGGCGGTCTCCGTTCCGGAGAAGCTGCGGGCAAACCATCGTCCCAGGGCCCGCGAGGCGGCGCCGAAGCGCCGGGTAAGCACATTGTTCAAGGGAATTCCTCCAGGGTATCAGAAAGGGTCACGGCTGCTGGATGTCCATGCCGATGAGGGCCATATCCGGGTCGAAGGCCAGGCGGAAGAGGACGTCCTTCTCGGAGAACTCACAGTAGAGCACCGCCACGCCGTAGCGCTCCCCGTCGCTGGACTGGCCGGTGGTCATGGACTTCTCGATCTGCTTGTAGACCCCCGCGCCGTCCAGCTGGCTGAGGGCCAGGGCCTGGATGTCCTCCGTGGTCAGGGTATCCCGCACATCGGAGCGGAACGCTGAGAGCACATCCTCATACTCCCCCTGGACCACCAGCAGCATCACGTCCTTCCCCGCCTCCAGCAGGGCGTCCTCACTCATACCCTCCGGCAGGGCCTTGCCCTGGCAGCCCGCCAGCAGCGCCAGGGCCGTCAGCAGCCCCAGGGCGGCGCAAACTATCCTCTTCATACCAGATCCTCCCTCGCCGGGCAAAAATAAAAACCCCCGCCCACCACATAGGGGCGAAGGTCTCGCGGTACCACCCTAATTATCCCCCGGAGGGGACGTCTCAAGCTGCCCGGTAACGGGGGCAAAACCGTACGGCTCCTCGCCGTCCGCTCAGAAGTGGCCGCACCGGCAGCTCCGCCGCAGGGCTCGCACCGTCCCCCGCTCGCTTCGACTGCCCGCCGATGCTCGTTTCCTCACAGCGGTTTTCTCGTTCTTTCCGTATTATATCACACAAATTCTCCTTGTCAACAGGGGAAAGCTGGGGCGCCGCCCCTCCGGCCTCCCCCAGCGGCTTCTTGTGGTCTCGTACCGCATATCCGTTCCGTATCCCGGCTGTTTTTGCGAAAAACGCCGAAATTGTCCCGTATCTCTTGCATTTTTGCCATGCCGCGTCTATACTGTTCACGGTTTTGATAACGGGAGGTAATCTACCATGGTAAGAGATCTGACGGAGGGTCGGCCCGGACGGGCCCTGGCGCTGTTCTCCATTCCCTCGCTGGTCAGCGTGGTGTTTCAGCAGCTGTATAACATGGCCGACAATGTGGTGGCCGGCCAGTTCATCGGAGACGACGCCCTCTCGGCGGTGTCCGTGTCCTACCCGGTGACCATGATCTATATGGCGGTGGCCCTGGGCATCAACATCGGGTGCAGCGTGGTGATCTCCCAGCTCTTCGGCGCAAAGCGCATGGAGCGGATGAAGACCGCCGTGAGCACCTCCCTCCTCTCCACCGCCGCCCTGGCCCTGACTCTCACGGTGCTGGGCCTCATCTTCTGCAATCCCCTGCTGCGGCTGCTCAACACGCCGGAGAACATCATGGGCCCCACCGCCCAGTACCTGCGCATCTACACCGGCGGGCTGCTGTTCATCTTTATCTACAACACCTGCACCGGCATTTTCACCGCCCTGGGGGACACCATGACGCCCCTGATCTTCCTGGTGATCTCCTCCCTCTCCAATATCGGCCTGGACATCGTGTTCGTGGTCTCCACGGACATGGGGGTGGCGGGGCTGGCCCTGGCCACCCTGATCTGCCAGGCGGTGGCCGCTGTGGTCTCCTTCCTGGTGCTGATGCTCCGCCTGAAGCGAATCCCATCCGGGAAATGGGACTACTTCTCCCGGCCCCTCCTCCAGACCATCTCCACCCTGGCCGTCCCCGGCATCCTGCAGAAGAGCTTCGTCTCCGTGGGCAACCTTCTCGTCCAGGGACTGGTAAACAGCTATGAGGCCACGGTCCCCGGCATCATCGGCGGCTTCTCCTCCGCCACCAAGCTCATCTATCTGGTGGTGTATGTCAACTCCGCCATGGGCAGCGCCGTGGCCAGCTTCACCGCCCAGAACATCGGCGCGGGCAAATTCGACCGCCTCAGCCGGGGCCTGCGCAGCGGCATCCTCATCTGCCTGTGCGTATCCGTTCCCGCCCTCATCTTCTTCTGCGGCTTCCCGGAGGCCGCCATGGGCATCTTCGTCCCGGCGGAGAGCACCGCCATCATCCAGGCCGGCGTCACCTACCTGCACATCGTGGCCCCCTTCATCGCCGTGGTGGCGGTAAAGCAGTGCTGCGACGGCATCCTCCAGGGGGCGGGCTCCGCCAAAGAGTTTATGGCCACCACCTTCTCGGACCTGGTGCTGCGGGTGGGCCTCGCCTATCTCCTTCCCCTGGCGATGGGGCATCTGGGCATCTGGTGGGCCTGGCCCATCGGCTGGTTCCTGGGCGCCCTCCTCTCCCTCTTCTACTACCGCCGGGGCAAGTGGAAGGAGGTCCACCTGCTGGAGCGGGTGTGACCGCACCCCGCCTGCGGAACCGATCTTCTCCGCCCCCGGAAGGCAAATGGAGCCGGGGGCGGTTTCTTTTCCCGCAGGCAGGCTCGCCGCCGGGCAGAAAAAGGCCGGGCCCGTTCCACGGTTTTCCCGGGGAAACCCGGCCTTGACGGATGGATAGTTTTGTGGACATCATGGTCAAGAAGCGGGGCATCATCAAGTCCAAGCGTGCCGCCGCCTTCTTCACCTGGCTGCTGGGCATCGTGGTATTCACCTCCGGCTCCCTCAGCTGCATGGTGACCGGCTCCGTGTCCCGGCCACTCAACGACAGCATGCGCGTGTCCCACGAGAAAGCCGCCTTCCTGGTACATACCACCTCCACCCCCTGGTGCGTCCTCTTCCCCCTCAGCGGCTGGCTGGCCTCCATGACCGGCTACCTGACCTCCGGCGGCGTGGAGGAGGCAAACGCCATCCAGACCCTGATCTACTCCATCCCCCTGAACTTCTACTGCATCATCGCCGTGGTCTTCGCTCTGCTGGCCGCTGTGGTTCCCTTTGATTTCGGTCCCATGAAGAAGGCTGAGCACCGGGCCGACACCACTGGTCAGCTTGACGATCCCGCCAGCGCCCCCGACGAGGACCCTGCTGCCCAGGCGGCCTCCAGCGGCGTCAAGCCCCGGGCCAAGAACATGCTGATCCCCATGGTGGTGATGATCCTCACCATTCTGGCGGTCCTCATGGTCTCCGGCAGCGGCAACCCCACCCAGGGCGACGGCATGCAGGCCCTCCTCTGGGGCTGTATCATCTCTGTGCTGGTACTCTCCGTGATGTGCATGGTGGAGCGACTGTTCACCCTGGAGCAGCTCACCAATGAGCTCATGAAGGGCATGGGCACCATGCTGCCCATCGCCTGCGTGCTGCTCTTCGGCCTCACCATGGGCACCCAGGTAAAGGCCCTGGACACCGGCAACTACCTCTCCTCCGTGTTCATGCAGCTGCTGACCCCCGCCCTGCTGCCCCTGCTGACCTTTATCATCTCCATGCTGCTGTCCTTCGCCACCGGCACCTCCATGGGCACCATGGCCATCATGGCCACCATCGCCCTGCCTATGGCCATCAACATGGGCGTGAGCGTGCCTCTGGTGGCCGGCGCCATGTTCGGCGGCTCCATCTTCGGCGACCACGGCTCCCCCATCTCCGATACCACCATCATGTCCTGCGCCACCACCGGCTGCAACATCATCGACCACGTCAAGACCCAGATGCCCTACGTCTGCTGCTTTGCCGGCGCATCCATGATCCTGTACGTGATCTTCGGCTTCATCCTGTAACGATCTCTTCTTCCCGCAGACGGGAGGGCGGTTCCGCCCTCCCGTTTTTTGCGCTCCAAAGGCAGTTATTTCCCCCGTTTTCCCCTTCTGTCAGCTCTGGTTGCCCCTCTGCAAGCCGGAGATGGTGGACATTTTCCGGGAAATACGGTATCCTGTGGCCATCCCAACCAAGGAGGAACCGCGAAGCATGACCTTTGGAGAAAAAATACAGCAGCTGCGGAAGGAGCGGGGCTGGAGTCAGGAGCGGCTGGCGGAGGAGATCCCCATCTCCCGGCAGGCCGTCAGCAAGTGGGAGAGCGGCGCCGCCGCGCCGGACACGGAGAACGTAGTGCGTCTGAGCGATATCTTCGGCGTGTCCACCGACTACCTCCTCCACGACGACTTCACCGGCGACGGGGACATCCCCGCCGTCAAGCGGCGGGAGGAGGCCCTGCAGAAGGCCCGGAACCGGGAGACCGGCATGATGGTGGTGGTGGGCATCATGGCCATGGGGCTGTTCTGGCAGCTGGCGGGGGCGCTCATCTACCAGAACCACCTGATAGTCCTGCTGGGCATGACCGTCCACATCGTCGTCATCATCGCCTTCGAGGCCATGTTCCGGCGGTACCGGGACGACCCGGAGGCCCGGTCGCAGCGGCTGCTGTTCTGGCAGCTCACGGTATGGTTCGTATCCCTCTTCCCCTGCTCCGCCGTGACAAGGATCTTCTGGGCACTCTGGCCAAGGCCCTGCCTCCGCATCCTGGAGTATCTCTCCCCGTTTCTGCTGTACCTGCCGCTGGCCCTGGTGGTCACGGCCCTGCTCCAGCGGAAAAAGGAAGCCCGGCGATAACCGGGCAGCAAAAAACGGTGACAAGCGGACTTGCTTGTCACCGTTTGCTATGTATGGGACCGATCAGGCAAAGAGGCCGTTGAAGGCGGTCACGATAGCGTCGCAGTCGGGGTTGACCACCATCATGACGTAGTTGCCGTTGGAGACCACCCGGCTGTTGTTGGTCCAGATCTCCGTGGGCTCGGGGTACCAGGCGCCGCCGTTCACCATGTAGTCGATGCGGCTCTGGAAGATGGACTTCACAATCTCCACATTCTTCTCCGAATCCTTGCTGTCGCTGACCTCCACCAGGCAGAACTCGCCGTTGTTCATAGTCATCATGGTTCCCATGACGAGGCACTGTTTGGTGGACACGGCGTCCATGCCGGGGTAGTAGCTCTCCAGCACATCGCCGGTAAAGGCCTGGAGACTTCCGAACTCATACTGGCTGGTCATGTCGTTATAGAAGGCGGTGAGGTCCACGGAGCCGGCGGCACTGTCGTCACCAGCGCCGGTATCAGAGCCGGCATTCTCTGTCTCCCAATTGCAGCGGACGATGCAGCTGAAATCGTAGCTGCCGCCGTCGCCCTCCACATGGAGAGACACGGTGGTGGTGCCGGGGGTCACCGCGGTGACCAGGCCCTTGTCGCTGACCGTGGCGATGGCGGGGTCAGCGGAGGTGTAGGTGGCGGTGTAAGAGCCGGAGAGCCCCTCCGCCTTCAGGGTGAAGGAGTTGCCGGCGGCCTTCAGGGTCACGTCGGAGTGGCTGGCGCGGACGTCCTTGTCAGCCTCGCCCTCCTGGGGGTCCTGGTCGGCGTCGTCCTGGGCATCCTGCGTATCATCCTGGGCGTTCTCAGAGTCCTCCTGCTCGTTTCCGGCGTCGTCCTGGACATCCTCGTCCAGGCTGTCGTCCTGAACATTGTTCTGCACGTCGCTCTGGGTATTGTTCTGGCTGTCATTCTGGCTGGTATTCTCAGCGGGACCGCCGCAGGCGATGGCAATCACCATCACGGAAAGCGTCAGCAAAAGTGCGATAATCTGTTTCATATAGGTTGGTTTCCTCCAAAAAATGTTCTCTGTTTTCCGGATCACTGACCGAGGAACACCGCGTCGGCGTCCTTGATCAGGTTCTCCACGCTATAACAGACGAAGATCTCGTCGATTTTGTTCCCTTCCGCATAGGCGGCAACGGGAGTTCTGTAGTAGCGCAGATCCAGCAGGTGGATTTCGCTGTAGTACTGGGTGAGAAACGGGGCCAGGGAGTCGCTGTAGCTGTCCCGGACCACCAGGAGGGTCTTGTCGGTGGCGGCGTTGGGGTTGCGGACGATATAGAGGGGATTGTTGCCGCCCATGAAGGAGGAGTACTTGTCCTTCTCACTGAGGAAGCTGTCCACATACAGGCCGTGGGTCTCGCCGCCCACCACGTCCTCCACGGTGATGCCCTCGCCGGAGATATACCGGTCCATGGCGTCCGGCTGGACCCAGTGGACGCCGGAGGAGGAGTAGAGGGTGCCGTAGAAATCCTCGGACACGGTCTCCTTCTCCCCCAGGGGCTCCGGCTCCACACCAAGGGCCTCCATGAGGGCGGTATAGCCGTAGTAGGCCCCCAGGCTGGTCCAGTGGTGGTCGGTGCGGTAGTAGATGGCCTCGTCCCTGTGGGCGCTGAGGGCCCCCAGAATATCCACATAGACGGCCCCGGTGTCCTTGGCGGCCTCGATGTAGGCGATCTGGTCATAGGAGGGGGCTCCCTCCGGCAGCTTGTCCCGCCAGATCTCCGCGGCGGTGGGGATGAGCCCCAGGTACACGGGGAGGTCGGTCTTCTCCACCAGCTGGGCGATATACTGCAAATTCTTCTCCGCCCGGCTGTCGTCGTAAACCTTGGAGATCAGGGTGTCGCCGCAGAGGTAGACGTTGTTGAACTCCCGGCGGCCCAGGAGATACTCATACCGGGTCTTGAGGCCGATCCACTGGTCCCGGAAGGGGAACTGGTCCTCCAGATAGGTCTCGATGTCGGCGGTGTAGGAGCCGTCTCTGAGGGAGGTCCAGCTGAAGGCGGGGAACTGGGCCAGGTTCCGGTTCTCCACCGGAGAGAAGGTCCGGTCCGGCAGCAGGATGTGGAGAAGGCCGAAGCCTCCGATAAAGAGGCAGAAGATGGCCGCCGTCACGCGCTGCGTTGTCTTGTTCATGGCTCACACCTCCTTAGAAGCGGAAATAGAGGAAGGGGTTGTAGCTGGCGTCCACCAGGGAGGCGGTGCACAGCACCAGGGAGGCCAGCACCAGCGCCGGGGTCGTCACCGCCTGCACCTTCTCCGGCAGCCGCAGATATAGTTTCCGGCCCGCCGGCAGGGCGGCAAACACCAGGATCACCAGCAGGGGCAGGTAGCTCCACAGCTGGTAGAGGGTGAAGGCGTCCACCAGGGACCCGCCGCCAAAGCACACCAGGAGGTAGCGGCCCAGCTGGCCCATGTCCTCGATGGCAAAGAGGCCCCAGCCCACCAGCACCACGATCATGGTATAGAGATGCTGCACCGGGGCGGGGAGTTTGGCAAGGCCCTTCCCCCAGAAGAGCCGCTCCCCCAGCATGAAGAGGGCGTAGTAGAGACCCCAGAGGAGGAAGTTCCACCCGGCCCCGTGCCAGATGCCGGTGAGGAGCCACACGATGAGGATGTTCCGGATCCACTTGGGCCTGCTCACCCGGTTGCCCCCCAGGGGGAAATAGACATACTCCCGAAACCAGTTGGTGAGGGAGATGTGCCAGCGCTTCCAGAACTCCACCACCGAGCGGGAGATATAGGGGTAGTTGAAGTTCTCAATGAACTCGAAGCCGAACATCCGCCCCAGGCCGATGGCCATGTCGGAGTAGCCGGAGAAGTCGAAGTAGATCTGGAAGGCGTAGGCGATGAGACCCAGCCAGGCCCCCAGCACCGTCAGCTCCGCCGTATCGGTGGCCAGGAACACGTCCCAGAGTTTTCCCACGGCGTTGGCCAGCAGCACCTTTTTGGCAAGGCCCACGCAGAAGCGTCGGACGCCGGAGACGAACTTCTCCAGATCCTCCCGGCGGCACTGGAGCTGGTCCGCCACGGATTTGTACTGGATGATGGGTCCGGCGATGAGCTGGGGGAAGATGGTGACGAAGGTGCCGAAGGTGACGATGTTGCGCTGCACCGGGGCATCCTTCCGGTAGACGTCGATGGTATAGCTCATGGTCTGGAAGGTGTAGAAGGAGATGCCGATGGGCATGGGCACCCCCAGAAGCGGGATGCTCCATCCGGTGAGGGTATTGAGGCTCCCCGCCAGGAAGTCGTAGTACTTGAAGGTCACCAGGATCAGTAGGTTGAAGAATACGGAGGAGGCCACGGCCATCCGGGCCTTCCGGTCGTTGTCCCGCCAGCGCTCCACCAGCATGCCGTGGGTGTAGTCCACGGCGATGGAGAGGAACATGATGACGATATACACCGGCTCCCCCCAGCCGTAGAAAAAGAGGCTGGCGATGAGCAGCACCAGGTTCCGCAGCTTCAGGGGCGTTACTTTGTAGAGGAGCAGCGTCACCGTCAGATAGAAGAACAGAAAGGGCAGACCGGAGAAAACCATAGGCCGCCTCCTTTCAGGCAGATTTCATAAGAGCGCCGCGGCGGAAATGCGCCGCGGCGTCTGCAGGGGCTTTGGGATCAGGCAAAGAGGGCGTTGAAGGCGTCCACGGCAGCGGACTGATCCTCCCCGGCCACGATCAGGGCCACCACATTGCCGTCCTGGATCACGCTGGCATCCTCCCAGGCCTCGATGGTGGCGGGATACATGGCTCCGCCCTTGATCTGGCTGTCCACCCGGTCCTGGAAGATGGTCTTGATCTCCTGGGCGTCGGTTTCATTCTGGGCCTCCACCAGGGCCATCTCATAGGCCACGGCGGAGATGCCCGCCATCTGCATCACGCTCTGCTTGAGGGTGTACTCGCTGAGACCCGGATAGGCGGCCTCCAGCATATCTCCCTCGATGGTCATCATCATGGGGGCGTTGTCCCCCAGGGAGGCCATGAAGTCGTCGTAGTACTGCTGCAGATCGGGGGCCTGCTTTCCGTTTTGTCCGTCGTTGGTGCCGCCGCAGGCGATCAGGGCAAATACCAGGATCACGGTCAGAGCCGCCGATACAATTCGTTTCATCATAAGGATACTCCTTTTTATTTGGTCTCGTTGCATCTCGCCCGGCTGCCCGGGTCTGCTTATTAGACGAAGGACCAATAGAATTGTTCCCGGTATTTTGCGAAAAAATTTTGATTCTTTAAAAACTTACGGATCAGGAGAGCTTGGTGATGTGGGCCCCGGCGGTGCGGAGCATCAGCTTCTTGGTGCCCGCCGTGTCGAAGGCCACCTCCACCAATGCGTCGTTGCCCATGGGCCGCAGAGACAGCACCATCCCCTCGCCGAAGGTCCGGTGGCGGATGCGGTCCCCCTTCTGGAGCTGGAGCAGGGGCCCGCCCTTGGCGGCGGAGGCACCTGTGAAGCCGGCGGCGGCGGCAAAATCCCGCTTCGGCGCGGCGGCGCGGTGGGGCCGGGGCGCCGCGGCCTCCGCCCTCCCCTGCTGGCCGAAGGTGTGGCCGGAGAAGGCGCCGCCGTAGCTCACATCCTCCTCCCAGCCGCTGCGGACGGGGCGGGGCTCCTGCTTGCCCTGCCAGTCCAGGGTCTCCGAGGGGATCTCCTCCAGGAAGCGGCTGGGCATGTTGTTGGTGGTGCGGCCGTAGAGCATCCGCTGGCGGGCGGTGGTGAGGGTGAGGTGCCGGCGGGCCCGGGTCATGGCCACATAGCACAGCCGCCGCTCCTCCTCCATCTCCTCGCTCTCCCCCGCAGCCCGGCCGCTGGGGAACATGCCCTCCTCCATGCCCACCACATACACGTCGGGGAACTCCAGACCCTTGGCGCTGTGCATGGTCATGAGGGAGACGCAGTTGTCGTCCTGGGCGGTATCGTCCATATCGGTGTAGAGGGCCACTGTATCGAGGAAGCCCGCCAGGGAGCTGTTCTCCGGGTCGCTGTCCAGGAAGCCCAGGATGCTGGAGCGCAGCTCCTGGACGTTCTCGATGCGGCCCCGGCTCTCCATGTCGTTTTTCTCCTCCAGAGCCCGGATGTACTTAGTCTTTTCACACACCAGGTCGTAGAAGTCCGGCAGGGGCATGGTCTCCTCCGCCTGCCGCAGCTCGTCCAGCAGCAG
>CALWYI010000033.1 GCA_944385715.1 uncultured Oscillospiraceae bacterium
TTTGTACGCACAAAAGTGAACCGAAAAAGCGCCAGCCCCCTTCGGGCTGGACCCCCGCTTTTGCCCAATCGGACGCCATCAGATTTGCTGCTGCCCTGCCACTGAAACACCTTTCTTTAGCATCTGATCTCCGCCAGGTATCTACTCCCACTTCGGCTGCCGCCCTTTTGACGGGGAAGAACCATCTGTCTGTTTCGCATCATTAGAAGTGTCTATCGACTCGAGGGCCGTCAGGCGAAGTCGGATGCGCAGGGCACCAATTACGAAGGACAACTGGAAATTCAGTGGCAATCGGGTTCTCCCTTGCAGGTGTCCAATTAGGTAAAAAAAGGGGGTCTGGGGTCTCCCCAGCGGTTTTTCGGCCCACTTTTGGGCGTCCAAAAGTGGGCCCGCCGGAGGCAATCCCCGGGTCCGGGCCGGGGAGGCCCGGGGGCCAAAGCCCGAAGCGGCTTGCTTCGGATGCACCCGGGGGTCCGGGGCCGGGGAGGCCCCGGCACCTCACTTCTCCTCCACCACCATGACGTACACGGTGCCGGAGATCTCAAAGCCCAGCTTGGCCTTCAGCTGGTAGCTGCCGTAGGCCTTGATGGGCTCGTCCATGACGATCTTCTGCTTGCCCAGCTCAATGCCGTACTGGGCCTGGAGGGCGTCGGAGACCTCCTTGCTGGTGACGGCGCCGAAGAGCTTGCCGTTGGCCCCCGCCCGGGCGGCGATCTTCACCGGAGAATTCTTCAGCTTCTCCACGATCTTCAGGGCCTCGGAGCGCTGCCTGGCCTCCTCGGCCCGCTTGGCCTTCTCCTGGAGCCGCATGGTATTCATGGCGTCGGCGGTGGCGGGCACCGCCAGCTTCCGGGGCAGAAGGAAGTTGCGGGCGTAGCCCTCCGCCACCTCGATGAGCTGGCCCTTCTTGCCCTGGCCCTTCACGTCCTGCTGTAAAATCACTTTCATGGTGCTGTCCTCCTGTTTCCGCGGGCACCGGGGCCCGCTGTGTGTATACCCGGCAAGCCGGGTCGTTACTGCTGATAGTATTTGTCGATGGCCGCCGTCAAGCGGGTATGAACCTGGGTGACGGTGCTGTTTGGCACATAGCCGCCGGCGGTGGTGGAATTTCCGCCGCCGCCCAGCCCCTCCAGGATCAGCTGCACGTTGATCTCACCCAGGCTCCGGGCGGACATGGACACGCCCTCCCCCGCCTTGTAGAGCACGAAAGACGCCTGGACCCCCTGGAGGGTCAGCAGGTCGTCGGCGGCCTTGGCGGCGGTGACCCGGGGCACCTCCTTGTCCACGGCGGCGATGGCCAGATCCCCGTGGTACATCTTGGCGTCGCGGATGATGTCGTAGCGCTGGATCATACTGGGCAGGTCGCTCTGGAAATAGCGGCGGACCTCCGCCGTGTCCGCGCCGGTGCGGCGGAGAAAGGCCGCCGCCTCGAAGGTGCGGCCGCCGGTGCGCATCATGAAGTTCTTGGTGTCCAGCATGATGCCCGCCAGCAGGGCCTCCGCCTCGCCCCGGAGCAGGTCCCCGGCCTCCACCATGTACTGCAGCAGCTCCGTCACCAGCTCCGAGGCGGAGGAGGCGTAGGGCTCGTGGAAGTTGAGGGCCGCGCTCTCGATATAGGTGGCCGCCCGGCGGTGGTGATCGATGACCGCCACCCGGTTGCAGGCGTCCAGCAGCTGCCGGCTCTCCACCATGTCGGGCCGGTTGGTGTCCACCACCACCAAAAGGGCGCCCGGCTGGGCGTGGAGGAAGGCCTCCGCCCCGCTGACAAACACGTCCTTATACTCCGGCAGCTCCTGGAGCTTGCGCACCAGGGGCCGGGCGTTGTTGTTCTCCAGGTCGATGACGATCTGCACCGGCTTACCCCGCTTCCTCGCGGCGCAGCAGATGCCCGCCGAGGCCCCCACCGCGTCCATGTCGGCGTACTCGTGGCCCATGACATAGACCTCGCTGGCGTCGGCGATGAGCTCCCCCAGGGCCTTGGCCATGACCCGGGACTTGACCTTGGTGCGCTTCTCCGTGGACTTGGAGCGGCCGCCGTAGAACTGGAAATCCAGGCTGTCCTTCACCACCGCCTGGTCGCCGCCCCGGCTGAGGGCCATCTCGATGGACTTGTTGGCGTCCCGGAAGGCGTCCTCATAGGTGTCGCTGTCCTTGCCGGAGCCGATGGACAGCGTGGCCATGACCCCGTCCTCGCTGTGGACGGAATGGATAGCCTCCAGCACGGAGAACTTCTCCTCCACCAGGCGGTTAAAGCACTGCTCGTCGCAGACGAAGAAGTACCGGTCCCGGTCGTATTTGCGCAGCATGCCGCCGCTGCCGGTGACCCACTTGTTGATCCGCTCGTCGATCTGGGCCAGCACCGAGGACTTGGCGGCCTCGCCGCCGGCCTTCATCAGCTCCTCGTAGTTGTCCAGCACCAGCACCGACACCACGGGCCGGGAGGCCTCGTACACCGCCTTGAGGTGCTGGCTCTCGGTGACGTCCACAAAGTAGGCGGTGACAATCTGGCTCTGGCCGGGGGCGCGGCCGCTCATGCGGCTGGCGGAGCCGTAGACCTGGTAGCTCCTGCCCTTCATCTCCGTCAGCTCGCCGATGGCGCCGTCGGTGAGGATGTTCTGGTAGGAGAAGGCGGGGGCCAGCTCCTGGATCTTCTGGTTGAGAACGTCGTCCTCCTCCTCCGCAAGGTCCATAAAGCTGTCGTTGGCCCAGATGATCTCCCCGTTGTCCTCCCGGAACACCACCACCGGCAGGGGCGTGTTGAGGAGGCTGTTCTTACTGATGGAGTCCACACCGCCGGTGATGGCCTCGATATACTGGGTCACATTGCGCCGCCGCCGGGCGTTCTGGTAGCGGGAGAACACATACAGCAGCACCAGCGCCACCGCCTCCGCCGCCGCCAGCACGGGCTGCACCGGAATGGCCGCCGCGATAAACAGGGACAGACAGAGAAAATAGGGCTGGAGATTGGGCTCCACCAGCCGGGACAGCTTTTTATGCACGGGACGCTCCCTCCTCTTTTCGCGGCGGGACCTCCTCCGCCGCGGCAACCTCATAATAGATCAGTGTATTATACCATAAACCGCCGCCAAAGCAAAGCCCAAAATCGCGTTATTCCTCCAAAAATGCCCGGGCGGCGGCGGGACGGGAAAAATTATTGTATACTTTTGGAAAAAGCTGTGCTATACTTGATTATATATGAGCCGGGACGGATGGTTCCCCGGCCTGCCCCTCCGCCCCTCCCGGCGGAGACGGCTTCTCTCCGGCGCGCCCCCAGAGGGGATGCCGCGCCCCCTTCTTACGGTTTTTTTGCGGGTCCCGGCCGGTGGCCCCGCGATGAAATAGGACGGACCGCCCCGGCGGCGGCCCCTCCACCCCCAAGAGGCAGCTTTTGTACATAGCGGGCGGAACCGCGCCCGGTCCCACGAAGCGAGGTGGGCCAGCGGGCGGCGGTTCCTCCCGTCTGTTTGTGCTGCGCTCGTTTTCCCTCATTTTCCGAGGGTATTCTAGGTTTTTTGACAAAAAAGGAGTGTCACAAATTTGGCAGAAAAAATGAAAATCATCCCCTTAGGGGGACTCAACGAGATTGGCAAGAACATGACCGTGTATGAGCACGGCGGCGAGATGATCGTGGTGGACTGCGGCCTGGCCTTCCCCAGCGACGACATGTACGGCATCGACCTCATCATTCCCGATGTGAGCTATCTCGTGAAGAACAAGGCCCGGATCCGGGGCCTTTTCATCACCCACGGCCACGAGGACCACATCGGCGCCATCCCCTACGTGCTGCGGCAGGTGAACATGCCGGTGTACTGCACCCGGCTCACCGCCGGCCTCATCAAGCTGAAGCTGGAGGAGCACGGCCTCCTCAAATCCACCAAGCTCATCACCGTGGAGGCCGGCGAGATGATCAAGGTGGGCAAGTTCTACGTGGAGTTCATCCACGTCAACCACTCCATCGCCGACGCGGTGGCCTTCGCCATCCACACCAGCATGGGCGTCATCATCCACACCGGCGACTTCAAGATCGACTCCACCCCCATCGACGGGGAGGTCATCGACCTGGGCCGCTTCGGCGAGCTGGGCAAGGAGGGGGTGCTGGCCCTGCTGGCGGACTCCACCAACGTGGAGCGGCCGGGCTACACCATGAGCGAGCGGATCGTGGGCAAGACCTTCGAGCGGCTCTTCACCGGCTGCAGGCAGCGGATCATCGTCACCACCTTCGCCTCCAACGTCCACCGCATCCAGCAGGTCATCGACGCCGCCGCCGCCAACGGCCGGAAGGTGGCCGTCACCGGCCGGAGCATGGAGAACATCATGAAGGTGGCCACGGAGCTGGGCTACATGAAGCTGCCCAAGAACACCGTGGTGGACATCAACAAGATCAAATCCCTGCCCCTGGACAAGCAGGTCATCGTCACCACCGGCAGCCAGGGCGAGGAGATGAGCGCCCTCTACCGCATGGCCTTCTCCCAGCACCGGCAGGTGGATGTGGGCCCCGGCGACAAGGTCATCATCTCCGCCAGCGCCATCCCCGGCAATGAGAAGACCATCAGCCGGGTCATCAACGAGCTCTTCCGCAAGGGCGTGGACGTGGTCTACGACAAGAGCGACCCCCTCCACGTCTCCGGCCACGCCTGTCAGGAGGAGCTGAAAATCATCCACGCCCTCACCCGGCCCAGGTTCTTCATCCCCCTCCACGGGGAGCAGCGCCACCTGCGCCGCCATGTGCAGCTGGCCCTCTCCATGGGCATGGACCCCAAGAACATCGTCCTGCCGGACATCGGCAGCGTCATCGAGCTGACCACCAAGACCATCAAGATCGCCGACACCCCCGCCCCCGCCGGAGCGGTGCTGGTGGACGGCAGCGGCGTGGGCGACGTGGGCGCCGTGGTGCTGCGGGACCGGAAGATCCTGGCGGAGGACGGCATGGTGGTGGTCATCCTCAACGTCCAGAACAACCAGCTCCTCCACGAGCCGGAGATCATCACCCGGGGCTTCATCTACGTGAAGGAGTCCGAGGAGCTGATGCACGAGCTGCGGGACGTGGCCCACAGCGCCGCCCAGAGCGTCATCGGCAAGGGCGGCAAGAACAGCAAGGACATGGGCGAGCTGCGGGGGGCGGTGAAGTCCGCCGTCAGCAACTACCTCTTCAAACACATCAAGCGCTCCCCCATGGTGATCCCCGTCGTCAACAAACTGTAATATTTCTCGCTGATATTGCAAAAAGTTATCGCCCGTCCCCGGATTTCCGGGGGCGGGCGATGGTTTTTGCGCTTCTTTCCCTGCCGCTATCCTGCGTCAGGGAGCTATGTTGCATCTCTCCGGAAGAGCTTCTTGTCCCCTCCCGCCGGCAAAGCGGAGGCTTTGCCGGACAAAGTTCTTTTGGTCCTTTTCTTTCAAGAAAAGGACATCTCCCTCGTATGATTTATATTGTCGCAGTCACCGTCAGGCGCGCCCCGTCCCAGGCGCAGGCGTAGCCGCCGCCGTTGGGGGCCTGCCAGTCGTAGAACCGGCGGGAGGGCTCCAGGGCCTCCAGGAGGCACATGATGGTGCCGCCGTGGACCACCAGCGCCACCCTTTCATCCCCTCTACACACCGCCACAACATCCCGGAAGGCCCGGACCGTCCGGGCCTGCTGATGGGCTTTGCTCTCCCCGCCGGGCGGGGCAGCGGTACCGGCGCTGTCCAGCCAGGCACGGTACCGGGGGTCGTCCTTCAGCTCCCCGTAGGTGCGGTTCTCAAAATCCCCGAAATCCGTCTCCCGGAGGTCGTCCACAATCTCTACATCCCTCCCCGGGTAGAGGATCGCCGCCGTCTCCCGGCACCGGAGGAGGGGCGAGGCAAGGACTCGGTCCGCCTCCGGCCCGATTTTGCTCTGAAGCTCCGCCCGGCCCTGGGGGCAGAGGGGCTGGTCGGTCCGGCCGATGTACCGGTGCTCCACATTCCCTTGTGTTTTCCCGTGGCGGATGAGATATACCGTCATTTCAGCCGTACCCCCAGTCCGCAGGTCACCCGGTACACCGCGGAGGCCCGCTCCGCCAGGAGGCAGCAGGCGCGGCCCACCCGCTCCCGCCAGGCACGGTCCTCCTTGTCCATAGGCACCACGCCGCAGCCCACCTCGTCGCAGACGACAATCCCGTCGGGGTGCCCCGCGAGCCACCGCTCCAGCAGGGCCTCCGCCTCCGGCTGGTCCCGGAGGGCCCGGTGGAGGTTGTAAATGCAATTTTCCGGTCCGATGACGCCGTCGCTCCAGGCTTCCACCCCCAGCTCCCGGCGGGCAAATGCCAGCTTTCCCTGGGCCATGCCCCCTACGATCAGAACCACAGCGCCACCACCTTCTCCGTCAGAATCACGGCGGCCAGGATCACCAGCTCGCAGACCGTCAGGAACCACCCCGCCAGATCCCCGGTGAAGCCGCCGAATACCTGCATGGCCATCCGCTTATAGATGAAATAGAACCCCACCGCCGCCGCGAAGGCCACGATTCCCGGCGCCGGCGCGCCCATCAGCAGCACCACCGCCAGGTAGGCCGCCACATACAGGGCCGCCGCCCACCAGGGGAAGGAACTGCCGGACTTGAGGGCGGCCCCCATGCCGGCGCGGGCGGAGGGCAGGCGCTCCACCGCCAGGGCGCTGAGGGTCCGGCTGAGGAGGAACCCCGCCGCCACCGTGATGGTGAGGCCGCTGCCCTTCTCCGTCATGAGGCCGAAGTACACCAGAAACCACACGGCACACCAGATGACGGCGAAGGCCCCGGCGGCGGAGTCCTTGAGGATGGCCAGCTTCTTCTCCCGGCCGGCGTGGGAGGCCAGGGCGTCCACGGTGTCGCAGTAGCCGTCCAGGTGGATGCCGCCGGTGACCGCCACCGGCAGGGCGGTGAGGATGGCGGAGCGGAGGACCATGCCGAGCCCCAGCTGATAACCGATCACATCCGCCAGCCAGAACAGCACCCCGATCACCACCCCCACCAGGGGGAAAAAGGACAAAGTGTAGCGCATGTTCTTCTCGCTCCACTCCACCTGGGGCATGGGGATGCGGGAGTAGGTGGAAAAGGCGATGGCACAGGAGGCCAGCAGCTGCTTCATACAATCGTTCTCCTTGCTTCGGGTATCCCGCCGATACCGGCGGGTTCCGTTTCAGTATAGCACGTTTCCCCGGTTTGGCAAGGGGCGGCCCCGGGGGCTGCTTTTCCCATCGTTTTTGTTAAAAATGGGGAGGGCCCATCGACAAACAGGTCCCTTCCCTGTATACTGCAGGTAGTGTGTACCACAATCAGCAACAAGGAGGATCGCGTCGTATGGAATATACCATTGAGGGAGGGACCCTCCCCGTCGTCATCTGCCAGCTGGGCAGCGGCGAGGCCATGATCACCGAGCGGGGCAGCATGAGCTGGATGAGCCCCAACATGCAGATGGAGACCACCTCCAACGGCGGCATCGGAAAGGCCCTGGGCCGGATGTTTGCCGGGGAGGCCCTGTTCCAGAACCGCTACACCGCCAAGGGCGGACCCGGCCTGATCGCCTTCGCCTCCAGCTTCCCCGGCAGCATCCGCCCCTTCGCCATTGCTCCGGGCCGGGAGATCATTCTCCAGAAGAGCGGCTTTCTGGCGGCGGAGTCCTCGGTGAAGCTGTCGGTGTTCTTCCAGAAGAAGATCGGCTCCGGCCTCTTCGGCGGCGAGGGCTTCATCATGCAGCGGCTCTCCGGCCAGGGCCTGGCCTTCGCGGAGTTCGACGGCCACGTGGTGGAGTATGACCTGATGCCGGGGCAGTCCATGGTGGTGGACACCGGGTATCTGGCGGCCATGGACGCCACCTGCTCCATGGACATCCAGGCGGTGCCGGGGGTGAAGAACATGCTCTTCGGCGGCGAGGGACTCTTCAACACCGTCATCACCGGGCCGGGGAAGATCTACCTCCAGACCATGCCCATCAGCGCCGTGGCCGGGGTGATCCGGCCCTTCATCCCCACAGGAAAGTAACCTTTTTCCCGGCTATGCAGAAACACCCCCGCGCCGACTTCGGCGCGGGGGTGTTTTATTACAGGTAAGGCTTACTTGCGGGGGTTCTTGATGTTGGCCTGAGCGGCAAAGGATAATAAGAGGAAATTCCTTTATTTATCAACAGTTATATAGTATAATTTTTTAAGAAAACGTCGAAAAAAGAGGTTGGGAATTATGGTCATTAAGGAAATTCAAATTAAAAATTTTCGGTCAATTCGCAATATGACCATATCAGCTAAACGCCTAAATGTTATCGTCGGATTGAATGATGTAGGGAAATCAAACATCCTTCGGGCGCTCAATTTATTTTTTAATCAGCAAACTGACAATGGAAGAGGATTTGACTTTGCATATGATTTTGCATACCACTTTCCAGCCAAGAGCAAAAAGACGAAACAGATTGCTATTTCCATAAAATTTGAAGTACCAGATAGCTTTAAGCACAATGGAATAGTCACTTGGACAAAGGCTTGGAGAAGAAACGGATTAGTCATGGATGAAGTCCAAGATGAAAAGGGCAACAAACTCCCCTCTTCTTCTCGTGTCCCCCTAGCATTGAGAAACATTCGATATCGGTATGTTCCAGCGGTAAAGAGCAAAGAGTTTTATAGAGAGTTATTAGTAGATTTATATCAGACATTGTCGCAATCTATTAGTGTCCCTCTTCAAGAATCCACTGAACAGTTTGCGGAATCCATCAAGTCTAATACCGATAAATTAACCCAAGGCTTGTGGCAATCTTCGGCTATTAAAAGTGTACTTACTGTCCCAAGTAATCTACAAGAGTTTTTTAAATCGCTTGTATTTGAAACAGAAAGCACAGAGAATGACCTCAAAATCCCACTGGATTTAAGAGGAGACGGCATCCAATCCCGACATATACCACAAATATTAAAATTTATGGCGGAAGAGGATCAAAACAGCCGAACAAAGGGAAGCCCTCGAGTTTACACTATTTGGGGATATGAAGAGCCAGAAAATGGTCTTGAAATTTCCAAGGCATTTGAAATGGCAAAAGAGTTTATTGAAATTTCAGAGGAGATACAGCTTTTTGTTACAACGCACTCTCCAGCATTCTATACTGAGGCACAAAATTCTGAAACTGCTAGTGTGTGTTACATATCATATACATAGAACTGGGCAAAATTGCAGGTGATGATCCAGCGTGGACGCTGGGAATAGGGCAGTTCAGCAGCATAACGCTTGGCCTGCTGAAACGGAGACAACAGGGTGCCGTCCGATTGACGGATTGGTTTATTCAGCTCCTTGTCCACACTCTTTTGTTCAATGAGAACATGGGTGGACGGAATAAATCCGTCGATAAAGCTGGCATGATCCAGCATGATCTGATCTTCAAAGGTAATAAACTGCTCAGGATGCTCCACACCGTATACATCCCGCAGGAGGGACAGCCAAAATGGCTGACTTTGTCCTTTCTCATAGCCTTTTCCAGCCCACTCGGCAGCAAACTGCTTGGCGGCACTGCGGCGCTGTGCTTCTGTCATGGAGTAATTCCTCCCAACGATAATTGTTCTGTTCCTATTTCCTCACCGTGAGGAAATGATGTGATTTTCTCAAAGACTCAGTTATTTCTCTTCCGGCGTGCAATAGTGTGCAGCACTGGTATTGCCCTGTCGGATTAGCTTTTGATCTTCCACCATCTTTTTTAGCAGCCGATAAGCCTGAGGCGGAGAGACATGGAGCAGCTCGATCACATCTTTTCTGGAAATCGAACCTTTTTGTTTGGCAAGTTTCACTATCAGTTCGGGATATCGAAGCTGATCAATATCTGTTTGGCGAACATATTTGACTGGGTCCTTGTAGGACTTGGCACTTAGGATATAAGCTCTGCCACGCCCGGTGCCGATTGCCTCAATCAGACCGGTTTCGGTCAGATATTCAAGAGTCGCACGCATTTTTGATTCTGGAATGTGAGCTTCTTTGCTGATTTCAGCAGCTGTTATACGACGAGCTTGACGGAGCAGGTTCAATGCAAGCAATGCGTTCAGTGGGACCGGCACACCGGTGCGCTGCTGCTGTTCGGAAATTAAGGCCACCAAATGCTTGTCCGGCATACCTCTGGGAATGAAAAGAGTGACGCTGGTGGAAGAGGTTTCCGAATAATCAGGCAGATCACGGCCATAGCGCAAGGAACCTTCATAGATCCGATCCACACCACGTCCAGAGCGTTCAGCTAGGCCGATGCGTTTGAGTGCATCAGCCAATACGGGATTTCGGCCGTGTGGTTCCACGTTCAGAATGTTTTGTATGGTAACGCCTTCGATAAATCCCCCGGGATTGGTGATCGTAAGACCGTCCGCGTCCATGCGAACAAGAACTCGGCCCAGTCTTGTGTAATCCCGATGAGAAAAAGCGTTTACGACTGCTTCACGCACCGCGCGTTTATCAAATTCCGGAATGGAAATTCGATACATCCCCATTTCCATTTCCTGTTCCGGGTTTCTGACGTTCACGAAATCCAGCAGACGTTCAATCGCAGACAGCAGGGGGAGATAGAATGTTTCATTTGTACTGACTTCGGTTCCGTTCATCATCAAGAAAGCAGACTCTGCAGTGGGCATATATTCCCGCAATTTCTCCTGCTTGCCAATCAAAAGCATTCCGGTATACGTGGGAACAAGCTGATCTCCGACAGTTACAACCAGCTGCAGAGCCTTGTCCAACTCGTCGTCAGGCAGCTCCAACAGATATTTTTCGCCGTTGTAAGATAAAATGATGCGTCGCAGGCGTTCACGCTCCAACGGATCCAGATCCTGATAACCCGCGCCGGGGACAGGCTGCGCCGAAAAATCCAGCAGCGACAGTTCACTCAATCGGGTATTGATTTCGAAGGGATACATTGGAACATTTTCGGGAGTTCCGTCCGCCTTGATTCGTCGCCGCTGAATTTTTCCCACAGATGATGCGATAATGCTTCGGCATTTGGGAACATGAATTGCTAAAACAGGGAACGCTTCTTCCAACAGTTCCACGCGAACCGATACAGGCGGGACCGTTTTATTGGCAATGCATGCCGCCAGTTGGGTGTAATCCCGGTGGGCTTTATGAAGCCCTGTTACGGTTCCGTCGTTTTCTACACCAAGATAGATGGTGCCGCCGATGGTGTTTGCAAAGGCTACAACGGCATCGACAATGTCGTTATCTGGCAACTTTTTGAGATCACTTTTAAATTCAATTTCCAAGGTTTCACGCTCTGGAATTGCAGACTTCATATAATCACTCACCTCTTTAATAACACACTATCACACGCGTGCAAGTTTGTCAATGGATGTTTGCACGCGTGCAAGTTTGTGTAATAACATTGTGCAAGATTGTTGTTATAATCATAGTCCAAAATAGTAGAAAAATCCCCCGGCTTTTGCAAACCGGGGGATTTGCTATTCAATTATGTGATCAAATCAGGGGAATTTTATTTCCTCGGATTTTTGATAGCTGCCTGGGCGGCAGCCAGACGGGCGATGGGCACCCGGAAGGGGCTGCAGGAGACGTAGCTCAGGCCCACGTTGTGGCAGAACTCCACGGTGGAGGGGTCGCCGCCCTGCTCGCCGCAGATGCCCAGCTTGATGTCGGGGCGGGTCTTGCGGCCCAGCTCGCAGGCCATCTGCACCAGGCGGCCCACGCCGGCCTGATCCAGGCGGGAGAAGGGATCGGACTCGTAGATCTTGCGGTCATAGTAGCTGGCCAGGAACTTGCCGGCGTCGTCGCGGCTGAAGCCGAAGGTCATCTGGGTGAGGTCGTTGGTGCCGAAGGAGAAGAACTCCGCCTCCTTGGCGATCTCGTCAGCGGTGAGGGCGGCGCGGGGGATCTCGATCATGGTGCCGACCTTGTAGGTCATGTCGCTGCCGGCCTCCTCGATGAGGGCCTTGGCGGTCTTGTCGATGATGTTCTTGACGTAAGCCAGCTCCTTGGCCTCGCCCACCAGGGGGACCATGATCTCAGGCACGATCTTCCAGGCGGGACGGCGGTTGCGGACAGCCAGGGCGGCCTTGATGATGGCGGTGGTCTGCATCCGGGCGATCTCGGGGTAGGTCACGTCCAGACGGCAGCCCCGGTGGCCCATCATGGGGTTGAACTCATGGAGGCTGGCGATGACTTCCCGCAGGCGGGTCTCGCTGATCTTCATCTCCTTGGCCAGGGCCTTGATGTCCTCATCCTCGGTGGGCAGGAACTCGTGGAGGGGGGGATCCAGGAGGCGGATGGTGACGGGCTTGCCCATCATGGCCTCGTAGATGTCCTCAAAGTCCTTCTGCTGCATGGGCTGGATCTTCTCCAGGGCCCGCTCGCGCTGCTCCACCGTCTCGGAGACGATCATCTCCCGGATGGCGGCGATGCGGTCGGTATCGAAGAACATGTGCTCGGTGCGGCAGAGGCCGATGCCCTCGGCGCCGAAGTTGCGGGCCTGGCGGGCGTCCTTGGGGGTGTCGGCGTTGGTGCGGACCTGGAGGGTGCGGTACTTGTCCGCCCAGGCCATGATCCGGCCGAACTCGCCGCCGATCTCAGCCTCGGCGGTGTGCAGGCGCTCGCCGTAGATGTTGCCGGTGGCGCCGTCCAGGGAGATCCAGTCGCCCTCCTTGAAGGTCTTGCCGCCCAGGGTGAACTGCTTGTTCTCCTCGTCCATGACGATCTCGCCGCAGCCGGACACGCAGCAGGTGCCCATGCCGCGGGCCACCACGGCGGCGTGGGAGGTCATGCCGCCCCGGACCGTCAGGATGCCCCGGGCAAAGTGCATGCCCTCGATGTCCTCGGGGGAGGTCTCCAGGCGGACCAGGATCACCTTGTGGCCCTTGTCCACCCAGGTCACCACGTCGTCAGCGGTGAAGACGATCTGGCCGGCGGCGGCGCCGGGGGAGGCGGCCAGGCCGTGGCCGATGGGGGCCACCCGCTCCAGCTCCTCCTTGGGGAAGGTGGGGTGCAGGAGGGAGTCCAGGCTCTTGGGGTCGATCATGCACACGGCCTCTTCCTCGGTGATCATGCCCTCGTCCACCAGGTCGCAGGCGATCTTCAGGGCGGCGGCGGCGGTGCGCTTGCCGTTGCGGGTCTGGAGCATATAGAGCTTCTTGTTCTCGATGGTGAACTCCATGTCCTGCATGTCGCGGTAGTGGTACTCCAGCTTCTGGGCGATGTCCACGAACTGCTGGTAGGCCTCGGGCATGACCTCGGCCAGCTGGTCGATGGTCTGGGGGGTGCGCACGCCGGCCACCACGTCCTCGCCCTGGGCGTTCATGAGGAACTCGCCGAAGAGCTTCTTCTCACCGGTAGCGGGGTTGCGGGTGAAGGCCACGCCGGTGCCGGAGGTGTCGCCCATGTTGCCGAAGACCATCATCTGCACGTTGACGGCGGTTCCCCAGGAGGAGGGAATGTCGTTCATGCGGCGGTAGTAGATGGCACGGGGGTTGTCCCAGCTGCGGAACACGGCGCGGACGGCGCCCATGAGCTGCTCACGGGCGTTCTGGGGGAACTCCTCGCCGATCTTCTCCTTGTACTCGGCCTTGAACTGCTCGGCCAGCTCCCTGAGGTCCTTGGCGGTCAGCTCGGTGTCCAGGGTGACGCCCCGGGCGGCCTTCATCTTGTCGATGAGCTCCTCGAAATACTTCTTGCCCACCTCCATGACCACGTCGGAGTACATCTGGATGAACCGGCGGTAGGAGTCGTAGGCGAAGCGGGGGTTCTTGGTCTTCTTGGCAAAGGCTTCCACCACCCGGTCGTTGAGGCCCAGGTTCAGGATGGTGTCCATCATGCCGGGCATGGAGGCCCGGGCGCCGGAGCGGACAGACACCAGCAGGGGATTGTTCATATCCCCGAACTTCTTGCCGGACATGTCCTCCAGCTTGCCGATGTACTCCATGATCTCGTCCTGGATCTCGGCGTTGATCTGACGGCCGTCCTGGTAGTACTGGGTGCAGGCCTCGGTGGT
>CALWYI010000034.1 GCA_944385715.1 uncultured Oscillospiraceae bacterium
AACCAGATGCGCTCGGAGATCATCAAGCTCCGCCAGCGGATCAACACCACCTTCATCTACGTCACCCACGACCAGACGGAGGCCATGACCCTGGGGGACCGGATCGTCATCATGAAGGACGGCTTCGTCCAGCAGGTGGGGACCCCCCGGGAAGTGTTCAGCCACCCCGCCAACATCTTTGTGGCCGGCTTTATCGGCACCCCCCAGATGAACTTCTTTGACGCCCGGCTGGTCCGGGAGGGGCAGCGGTACTTTGTGGAGCTGGAGGGCGCCCGGGTGGAGCTCTCCCGGGAAAAGCAAGAGCGCCTTCTGGCGGGAGATGTGGAGTCCCAGGACGTGGTCCTGGGGGTCCGGCCGGAGCATATGATCCTCTCCCGGGACAGCAACGCGGTACCCGCCGCGGTGGACGTGTCGGAGATGATGGGCAGCGCGGTCCACATCCACGTGTCCGCCTGCGGCCGGGACGTGATCATCATCGTCCCGGTGTCCGAGGACGAGGAGGAGGCCCGGAAGGCGGTGCCCCAGATGGGCACGCCGGTGCGCTTCACCTTCCACGGCAGCGCGGCCCATGTGTTCCACAGGGAGACCGGCGTGAACCTGGAGCGGTTCCCGGACAGGGAGGAACCCAAGGCGGAGCCTCAGCCCCTGCCGGAGGAGGAAGCCCCGGCGGCGGTCTCCGCAGGCTCGGAGGACCCCTTTGCGGAGGCGTGAGGGGGATCGCTCCGGAGATATTGCCGCATAACACATACAAAAGAGGGACGGCGGAAGATTCCGCCGTCCCTCTTTTCTGTGTGAGTGCCGCTAGTTTTCCTGGGACTCCTTCTCCCGGCGGTACTGGCCCAGCAGCCCGTCGTACCGCTTCCCCGCAGCCCGGTAGTAGATCTCAAATCCGATGGTCACAACCATGAAAGTCGCCGCGAAGCTGCCGCCGAAGACCAGCCAGGCCCCCGCGTACTCCGTGGGGAACCAGCGGAACAGAGCGGCGGCGCCGGACAGCAGAGGGAAGAACAGGGCCAGGAACAGCAGCGTCCGCCGGGTGTAGCGCATCTTCCGGATGATATGCTCGGTAAAGCAGAGCAGCTGAATGGCGGAGCCCAGGGCGCAGACCAGCAGCAGGGACAAGAGGATGCGCAGCTCCACCGCCCGCTGGCCGCAGGCCCAGGCGATGACGCTGTAGAGGATCACCGCGGCGGTAAAGCTGAGGCAAGCGCCGGTTTTCCAGGCCAGAACAGAGGACATGGTCTTTTTCATCGTCCGAAACTCCTTTCCAGCTCCCGCAATTTTTCCTTGATGGAGGCGGCATACTGGCGGGATACATATACCTGCTCTCCGTTCTCCATGGTCAGCAGCAGCCGTCCCCCCAGCTCCGGCCGGATGGACCGGATACAGCGGAAGTTGACGATGGCGGAGCGGCTGACCCGGAGGAAGTCCAGCCCCGCCAGGCTGTCCTCCAGTTCGTAGAGCCGCAGGGCGCTCTCATAGACGTTCTCCCGGGTGTAGAGGAAGGTGCGCTTGTCGGCGGTGTCGATGTAGAGGATGTCCTTGATGTCCAGCAGATGGCTCTCCCCCTCCCGGAGGCCCACCAGCTTGCGCTGGTGGATGCGGAGCATGGCCACCAGCCGGAGGATATCCTCGTCCGCCTGGGGACAGTTGATGATGACCTCCGTCTCCGGAAAGGCGGGGTCCTGGTTGAGTGTGATCTTCATGTGTCCGCCTCCTTCTGGGGCCATTGTAGCAGAGCGGGTCGGGAAAGCAAGGGCTTTCGCCCCAGTGGTGATTTTCGAGCCGTCAGTGGTTTCGGACAAAGCGCAAAAACCGGCAGGGGCGGGGATGCTGTCCGCATCCCCGCCCCTGCCGGCCATTTCTGTGGACGGTCAGGACCGCTTTCCCAGCTCCTGGAGCAGGGCCTGCCGCAGGGTCAGGATCTGCCCCACGTGGTAGTTGGTCACCACGTCCAGCTCCATGACGGAGTCCAGATGCCGCCTGTCCCGGATCTCCGCGCCGGCGGCCTCCAGCCGCCGCCGGTTCTCCTCCGTCAGCCGCCCGGGACGCTCCAGAAGGCACAGGGCTTCCATGTGGCAGACCAGATCCCTGGCCTTCCGGTCGCAGGACCGGAAGCGCACCAGCTCCTGCTTCTGCCGGCGCAGGTGGAAGAAGAGCTTCTGCTTGGAGAAGATGGTCAGCTGCTTCTCCATGGCGCTGAGCTTTGCCGCCAGGGCGTCCCCGTCCGGCAGCACGTCGTCCCCGTCGAAGATCTCCTCCAGGAAGCGCAGCACGTCCTTGTCCAGACTCTCCAGGGCGCCCCGGATCTTCTGGCTGTTGTCATAGGGAAATACCAGTACATCGATCACAATGCCCACCCCCAGGCCGATAGCGGTATCCCAGATCCGCCCCAGGGCATAGGCCAGAGGGGAGAGCTCCGCCGTGGTGCAGACCATGACCAGGATAAAGGAGGGCAGGGAGGGGGAGAGGGTGACGTGGAGGGAGTTGTACACGGTGATGATGATGATGACCCCGATGCCCACGGCGGTGAGATAGCTGATGGGCAGCTCCCGGAGAAGAAGGCCCATAACCGCGCCGAAGCTGACCCCTACGATCTGGGTCAGGCAGGCCTCCAGGGAAGCACGGAAGGTGGGCTGCACTGCCGACATAGCCCCCAGCATGGCAAAGATCAGCTTGGCGCTGCTGGTGCCGTACTGGTTGACGATGGCCAGGGCAATGATAATGGCGGCGGCGGTCTTGATGGTCCGCAGGCCAATGAGGTCGGACAGTTTCTTCATAGGGGGCTCCTTCCTGACGGCGGGACGGGGCTGACGGTTTCTCTTAATAAACATGATAACACAGCCTGGGGGGAGCGTCAAACCGAAAGGGGCAAAAACGCCGCCGCGGCACAGCCGCAGCGGCGTTTTTGGGGTACAAAGGGGAGATCAGAAGTCCACCTCGGTGTCGTAGAAGCAGCACTTGAGGAGCTTGGCCATGACGTCGGGGGTGATGGTGCGGGGGTTGGAACCGGTGCAGGCGTCGCCCACGGCCAGCTCGGCCACCTGGGGCAGCTTCTCCAGGAACTCCTGCTCGTTGATGATGCCGCCCTCGTAGTCCTTGATGCAGGTGGGGATGTCCAGCTGCTGGTTCATGGCCTTGATGTGGGCGATGAGGGCCTTGCTGGTGGGCTCCAGGCCCAGGAACGCGGCGATCTCGCCGTAGCGCTTCTCCGCTTCGGGCTCCTTGGCGTTGTAGGCAATGACCTTGGGCAGATACATGGCGTTGGCGCAGCCGTGGACGATGTGGCCGCCGGTGTAGGCGGCGCCGGTCTTGTGGGCCATGGAGTGGACGATGCCCAGCAGGGCGTTGGAGAAGGCCATGCCGGCCAGGCACTGGGCGTTGTGCATGCGATCCCGGGCGGCCATGTCGCCGTTGTAGCTCTTCACCAGGTCGGCGGAGATCATCTTGATGGCGTGGAGGGCCAGGGGATCGGTGTAGTCGCAGTGGAGGGTGGACACATAGGCCTCAATGGCGTGGGTCATGGCGTCCATACCGGTGTGGGCGGTGAGCTTCTTGGGCATGGTCTCCGCCAGGTCGGGGTCCACGATGGCCACGTCCGGGGTGATGTTGAAGTCGGCCAGGGGGTACTTAACGCCCTTCTGGTAGTCGGTGATGACGGAGAAAGCGGTGACCTCGGTGGCGGTGCCGGAGGTGGAGGGGATGGCGCAGAAGCGGGCCTTGGTGCGCAGCTTCGGGAAGTTGAAGGGGATGCAGAGAGCCTCGAAGGTGGTATCGGGGTACTCATAGAAGGCCCACATGGCCTTGGCGGCGTCGATGGGGGAGCCGCCGCCGATGGCGACGATCCAGTCGGGCTGGAACTGGCGCATGGCCTCGGCGCCCTTCATGACGGTCTCCACGCTGGGATCGGGCTCCACGCCCTCGAACACCTGGACCTCCATGCCGGCGGCCTTCAGGTTGTCGCAGACCTTGTCCAAAAAGCCGAAGCGCTTCATGCTGCCGCCGCCCACGACGACGATGGCACGCTTGCCGTCCAGATCCTTCAGCGCATCCAGAGCGCCCTTGCCGTGGTACAGGTCCCGGGGTAAAGTGAATCTAGCCATGATGTGTTTCCTCCTGCAAAAGTATTTTTGTGATACCGGAGATCCGGCTGAAGTTACGTTAAATCTTTAACGATCTGTTCTGTGCATAGTGTACCATGGGATCAAATAATTGTCAAGAGTTTAACAATTAAAATTTTTATGAAATTTAGTAAAAATTTTTCCGGCCGCCGCTGCGCCGGAAGGGCGGAGCCGGGAGGAGCCCTCCGGAAGAAACGCATCTGCCGGCGGCGGTGGCGGAGGGTATTGTATCCGGCCTGGAAATACGGTATAATATCGCTGCATCATCCCATAACAGGAGGCGTCCTTTTATGCAGCTGCTCTATTGGTTTGAATCCATCCGCACACCGGCGCTGGATACGATTATGTCCCTCGTCACCCGGCTGGGAGAGGAGTCCTTTTTCCTGCTGGCGGCGCTGCTGGTGTTCTGGTGCGTGGACAAGCGCAGGGGTTACTATCTGATGACGGTGGGCTTTGTGGGCACCCTGGTGAGCCAGTGGCTGAAGGTGGTCTGCGCGGTGCCCCGGCCCTGGGTGAAGGACCCGGATTTCACCATCGTGGAGTCCGCCAGGGCCGCCGCCACGGGCTACAGCTTCCCCAGCGGCCACACCCAGAGCGCCGTGGGGTATCTGGGGGGCATCGCCCGCTTTACCAACCGATGGTGGCTGCGGGCGGTGTGCATCGTCCTGGCCCTGCTGGTGGCGGTGTCCCGGATGTATCTGGGAGTCCACACCCCGGCGGATGTGGGCGTGGGCTTTCTCATCGCCCTGGTGCTGGTGCTGGCCGTCTACCCCCTGATGGAGAGTACCCTGTGGTTTCCCAACCGGATGTATCTCATCATCGCCGCCATGCTGGCCCTCAGCGGGGCCTTCGTGGTGTATATGGAGCTGACCGTGCCGACCATCGGCAGCGCGCAGGTGCTGATGGAGGCCTACGAGAACTGGGCGGAGGCCCACAAGAACGCCTACACCCTGCTGGGGGCGGTCTCCGGGGTGCTGGTGGTATACTTCTTTGACAGCAAGGTGCTCCAGTTCCCCACCCGGGCCCCCTGGTGGGGCCAGCTCATCAAGCTGGCGGGGGGGATCGGTCTGACCCTGGCGGTGAAGACGCTGCTGAAAACCCCGCTGCTGACCTTCTGCGGCGGCCACGACGCCGCCCACGCCCTACGCTACTTCGTGGTGGTGCTGGTGGCGGGATGCCTCTGGCCCATGACCTTCCGCTTCTTCGAGAGGTACGCCAAGTGACGGGAAGTTACAAAACGCGGCAGCGTATTGCCTTTTTTCCCGCCGGATGGTATAATGCAGCTGTGTGACCGCCGCAAGGCGGTACAGTGTATTTCGCTGAGGGAGGAAAACAAACTATGATGAGCAAAAAGCTGACGGATGTGGTGGCCTATCTCTCCTGGATCGGCCTGCTGATCGCCTTTATCGCCGGGGATCGTGAGAACTGCAAGTTCCACCTGAACCAGTCCCTGGTGATCTGGCTGGCGGGCGTGGTGCTGGGCGTGGTGGCCATTATTCCCATCCTGGGCTGGATCGTGGCCTTTGTGGGTTGGATCTTCCTGGTGGTCTGCTGGTTCATCGGCATCATCAGCGCCGCCAGCGGCACCGAGAAGGAGGTTCCCCTGCTGGGCCGCTTCAAGCTGCTGCAGTAAGCATCCGCTGGTCCTGATATGAGAAAAACACCGCCGGTCCTTTCAAAGGACCGGCGGTGTTTTTGCTGCCTGCGCTGGTGTCATCCCGCCACGGTGGCGCAGGTGACGGTAAAGGGAATATCAGGGATGGAAATGCCGCTCTTTCCGGTGGGAGAAAAACCGACAAAACCGGTAATGGTCTGCACCGCACCGGGGCTGAGGCTGGGCGGGGCAGTATAGGAGCCCAGGGACAGGACGATGATCCGGTAGTCCTCCGCCAGCCCCGCCGCTTTCAGCTTGGCCTCCATGGCGTCCTGTACCGCGACCGCCAGGTCAAAGCTGCCGCCGGATACTGCCTCCAGGGCGATGCCCTGGATGCAGCTCTCCAGTTGGCGGTACACCGCCTGCTTGTCCAGAAAATCCTGACTTGCCATCAGGGCGCCGCCGCTTCCCGCCAAGGTCACCCGGGCGGTGAAGGGACCGGTGGAGAGGGAGAATTCCTCCGGAGCATAGCCCTCCACAGTATAGACCGTGGAGAAGAGGGCGTAGTAGGGGATCTCCAGTACGTCGCCGCTCCGGGCGTTCTCCGGGAGGGAAAAGTCGTAGGAGACCATCACGTCTGTCAGCTGCTCCGCCTTATTGATGCCCGCGAGGGACTGCTTCAAGTTGGCTTGGATGGCCTGGGCGATGGCCTCCAGGGACCAGTCGTCGCTGATGGAGATCTCCACAGGATACTGATCTCCCAGGGAGGTGATGTTGGGCGCCCAGCCCCGCACGAACCCGTTCATCATCTCACCGGGCATGGAGGGGAGGTCCTCCCCGCCGGAGGCTTCTCCTTTGTCCTCGAGGCCCAGAATCGCCCGGACCTCCCCATCGGAGAGGGCCTCGCCCCGGCCCTGGGATTCCGCCAGGGGCATCCGCAGCCAGTACACCGCGTTGTCCCGCTCCGCGCCGGTGATGTAGACGCTGCCCGCCACGGAGGCGAAGGTGTCGGGAGAACTGCGGTACAGCGCCCACAGGGTATCCTGGTAGGCGGTGGCGTAGGCGCCGTCGATGGCCTCGTCTACCGGGACGGAGAGAATGTCGTGGACCTGATTCCAGGTGGCCTGGCCGCTGTCGGCATAGGACCACAGGGCGGAGAGGAGATCTCCGAGGCCCTCATCTCCGTAGAGGTCCCGGTAGCTGCTCCAGGAGAGGTAGGGGAGATAGGCGATGGCCGCAGCCATGTTCGTTTCATAGCTGTCGTGGACCAGTTGGGAGATGCGGGCGGCGTCCAGGGTCAGGGTGAAGCTGTCCGCCACGGCCTGCCGCTGGGCCTCGGTGAGGAAGTCCCCATTCCACGCCAGCACATAGCGCTGGGCCGTGCCGTTGGTGGTAAAGCTGGTCAGCAGGATCTGGTCGTCCGAGGGGTGGCTCTCCAGCCAGTCCTCCGGCTGGGGAAGGATCTGGAGGAACCAGCTGCCGCCCTCCTCCTGGTAGAGGGTGAGGCCCATGGCGTCCTCCGTCCAGATCGCGGCGGCCAGGTCCTCCTCCGCCATCTGCAGGTCAAAGGAGAACAGCCCCGCGCTGTGGGCCACATGGACGCGGGAGGCGGAGGTCCGGACCAGCTCTCCCTCCTCCGAGATGGCCATCCGGCACAGGTCGGCGGAGGAGATGTCGTAGGTATAGGGGTTGAAATACTGGTTGATGAGCGCCGCCGTCTCCTCCGGATCGGCCAGGAGATAGAGAACGGAGTTTTCATAGGCGCCGCTGCAGGGCAGGGTGAAGAACCGGAGCTGATCGCCGTCGATCTCCATACCCTGCTGGGCAAACCACAGGAGGTTGTCCGCCGACAGATCCGTGGTCACGTTCCCGGAGAAAACGCCTGCCAGCTCCAGGACGTCGGACCAGTCCTCCAGCGCCAGACACTGCTGGATCACGGCCTTCATGAGGTCCTGCTGGACCTGGATCCGTGCCATATCGCCGTCCATGCCCCGGCTGCGGAAGCGGACGATCTCCATGGCGTCCTCTCCGGTGAGCAGGCGGTAGCCCGCCTCCTGATGAATATAAAGATCCTGATAGGGGTCGTCATAGTCCATATCCTGGGGCACGTCGAACCACACGCCGCCCAGGGCGCCTACCAGCTGACCCACGGCGTCGGTATCCACCACGAAGTAGTAGTCGGGAAAGACGCCGGTGAGGTCACGGACCTGCTGCCTGAGGCTCTCGATGCCGCCGCCGTCGGAGAGGGGCGTACTGTATACGGTGCTGATCCGCTGGTACTCCCAGGGCACGTCCACCGCCGTATCCCGGGGGATGGAGAGGAAGTTCACCTCCCCGGCCTTTACGTCGTAGGTAGCCAGGAGGAGGGTGTCCGTGATCTCAGAAGTGTCGTCCAGACCCACGATGAGGAAGGTGTACACGCCTTCCCGGCGGTTGAGAAAGGAGTCCCCCTCCGGCGCGGAGAAGGAGAGCCGGGAAATGGCGCTGCCGTCGGCGGCGCTGGCGGTTCCCTGCCCGCCGCTGAAGGCCAGCACCGCCGCCAGGGCGGTGCCCAGCAGCACCAGCACCAGGGTGGCAATGGCCATCTGGGGCCGTTTGGCGATGAGGAGGATCCGCTCTCTCATGGTCCGCTTCTTGTCCGTCATGGTGGTGGCGGTGCGCAGGAGGCCGGGCAGAGCCCGGCCCGGGGCGATCATGTCCACCAGGGTCTGGCCGTATTCCAGTCTCTGGTCCTCGCCCAGGCGGCGGATGGCGCTGTGGTCGCAGGCCAGCTCCCCGTCCCGGCGGCTGAGGACCGCCGCCCACCACACGAAGGGGTCGAACCAGTATACGCACAGGCACACCATCCGCAGCAGGGCCCACAGGTGGTCGCCGTGGCGGAGGTGGGCCTGCTCATGGGCCAGGATGTGGGTCAGTCGCCCGGGGGCCAGGGACCGCGCATTGATGTAGATGGCCGGCCGCAGCAGCCCGCACAGGCAGGGGGAGGCCAGATCCTCCACCAGGTACACCGGCACGCGGCAGTCCGCCGGCAGGTCCTCCTGGGAAAGCTGCCGCCGCTTTTTCCGCAGGGTCAGGGCAAAGCGGAGGTTGGTCCCCGCCAGCAGGCAGGCCATGACGGCCATCCCGGCGTACCAGGGCCAGCGCCAGAAGGGCATGTCCCAGATGCTGGCATATCGGCTGTAGGTGATGATCTGGCGGCTGCCCTCCAGATCCACCTGCCAGCCGTTGATGAAATAGCCCCGGTCCAGGATGTCGCGGCTCAACTGGTCCTGGGAGGTGCCTAGGGGATACTCGGCGGTCTCCGTATAGGCGTCGTAGAGGGGGTCCAGGAGGGAGAGGAGCCGCTGGGCGGCGGATACCTCAGAGGGCTCAGAGCGCTCAGAGGGTTCCGCAGCGGCGGAGGTGTCGTTCTCCTCCGGCTGCGGCGGGGCTGCGGTATCTTCCGGGGAAGCGGGAGCGGAGTCCCCGGAGGGCGTGGAGACAGAGACGCTCTCCCCGGTGACGGCGGAGGAGGAAGCGCCCTCCTGGGGGAGCACGGCGGAGGCGCTGTCCTCCTGTTCCGGAGAGGCGTCCTTCTCCGGAAGGGCCTCCACGATGCTTGCTCCCAGTTGGGCCGCCGCGCCGGAGAGGGACACCGGAAGGGTGAACAGAGCGCCGGGGATCAGCAGCCGCAGGGCCACCAGCAGCCACAGCGCGTACTGGAGCCGGGGGTCGATCCGGCCCCGGAGGAGCCGGCGCAGCAGGGCCAGTACCAGCACCAGCAGGGCGGAGGAGAGAAGAATTTCCATCATGACTGCTCCCTCCTCGCTCTTTCCAGGATGGCGCTGAGCTCGTCAATATCCGCCTGTGTGAGGCCCCGGCCGTCGGCCAGGGTGTTGACCATCATCCCCACGCTGCCCCGGTAGACCCGCTGGAGCAGGGACTCCGTCTCCTGGAGGGCCGCCTGGTCCCGGGAGACGGCAGGGCGGTAGAGCCGGGCCTTCCCGCCGCCCTCCCAGGTGACGGCCCCCTTGGCCTCCAGCCGGGTGATCATGGTGGCGATGGTGGACTTGCTCCAGCCGGTGTCCGGGGCCAGGAGGCGGACCAGCTCCATGAGGGTCCGGGGAGATTTCTCCCAGAGACGATCCATGATCTGCCACTCTCCGGGGGAGAGGGAAATTGTGGTGTAGGACATAGGGCGCTCCTTTCCGAACCAGAAGAAAAAACGCTGGTCCACGGGCAGTCGGTTTATATCTGTAAAACAACTATAGCATGTCAGTCTACAAATGTCAACCAATTTTGCCGCGTGAATTTACTATTAGTAAGTGTCCTGCATATATTAGATTTTCTCATATATGGAATGTGGGAGGGGATAGCGGTTTTGTGGGGCTGCATGGAAAAGATAGCCGGAAAAACGTGGGCAAATTTGTGTGAAATGCTTATAGAATCAAACGCCGAAGTGTGAAGAAATTGTGTACATAATGACGGTTGACATTTTTTAGATTAGGTTTTATCATAGACCTACCATCGGCGGACCACAGAGAGATCACACCCGCGGACGAGGCGGGTGTGCGCGGCGGGCGGTATCTCCTCGAAAATGAGAAGCTGCGGACCCGCGCGGGCGAGCCTTTCGCCTTTCCGGACACCAGTGTGGTGTCCGCTTTTTATTTTCCGCCGCAGGGCGGGACCGGCTGCTTTCCCCGGGAGCGGGGAGCGCGTGGACCGGCTGAAAACGGATGCGGAAAGCGGAGCGCGGCAGAATACAGCGCCGCTTTTTTGTATCGTTTCGCTGGGAGAAGGAAGATCCCGGCGGGACAATAAGAGAAAAGGAGTCAACCAACATGAAGAAGTTTCTTGCACTGCTTCTGGCCGTCGCCATGACGCTGGCCCTGGTGGCCTGCGGCGGCAACGGCGCCAACAATGGCGCCAATAACGGCGGCAACAGCACCAACAACAGCGGCGAGAGCGCCGACAGCGGCGACGCCTCCGGCGATACCATCAAGATCGCCATCATCGGCAACACCACCGGCGACTACGCCCAGTACGGTATCCCCGTCAGCAACGGCGCCAACCTGTACATCGACCAGCTCAACGCCAACGGCGGCATCAACGGCAAGCAGGTCGAGGTCGTGGAGTACGACGACAAGGGCGACGGCGTGGAGGCGGTCAACGCCTTCAACCTGGCCATGGACCAGGGCATCACCGCCGTCATCGGCTCTGTGCTCACCGGCCCCACCATCACCCTGGCCGACGCCACCTATGAGGTGAACATGCCCCAGATCAGCGCCTCCGCCACCGCCCAGGGCGTCACCCAGATCGACCCCGAGGACGAGAGCGCCGGCATCCGCACCAACGTGTTCCGCTCCTGCTTCATCGACCCCTTCCAGGGCCAGACCATGGCCCACTACGCCGCCGATAAGCTGAGCGCCACCACCGCCGCCATCCTCTACGAGAGCGGCAGCGACTACTCCGAGGGCTGCATGAACGGCTTTGTGGAGGCCTGCGGCGAGCTGGGCATTGAGATCGTGGCCACCGAGGCCTTCGCCACCGGCGACAAGGACTTCAACGCCCAGATGACCAAGATCGCCGCTGCGAACCCCGACGTGGTGTTTATGCCCTTCTACTACTCCGAGGCGGGCCTTGCCATCACCCAGGGCCGTCAGGCGGGTCTCACCGCCACCATCCTGGGCGCCGACGGCTTCGGCGGCATCAAGGACTACGCCTCCGCCGAGGACCTGGAGGGCACCGTCTACGGCTCCGGCTACGCCCCCGGCACCGAGTCCGTGGCCCAGTTCGAGGCCGACTATGAGGAGACTTACGGCGAGGCCGTCCCCAACATGTTCGCCCCTCTGGCCTATGACGCCGCCATGCTCCTGTGCGAGGGCCTGAAGGCCGCCGAGGAGCAGGGCCTCACCGCCGGCAGCGACGAGTACAAGCAGGCCGTTATCGATGCCATCGCCTCCATGAACGGGGTGGAGGGCATCACCGGCAGCTACACCTTCGACGAGTACAACAACCCGGAGAAGTCCGTGGCCATGATCCAGCTGCAGGACGGCGTGGAGGCCTTCACCGAGTTCTACTCCTTCAACTAACCGAATCACGGACCCCCATTTGACGCATACGGGGCGCGGAGGGAGATCCTTCTCCCTCCGCGCTCTCCCATACTTTTTGCGGACGCCCAATGGACGCACCTGCCGGGAGGAGGCATCCTGCCCCGCGGATGCGGCCACCGGGTGTTCGCGCCCGAACTGTGAGAGAAACCTGAGAAAAAGAGAAAGGACGTGAAGCCATATGTCCTATGTGTTCAGCCAGGCGGTGAACGCTCTGCAGCTGGGGTCCATCTACGCCCTGGTGGCCCTTGGCTACAGCATGGTCTACGGCATTATCCTGCTGCTCAACTTCGCCCACGGCGACATCATCATGGTGGGCGCCTATGTCACCTACTACGCTATGACCTCCTTCCACTTCCATCCTCTGGTGTCGGTGGTGCTGGCGGTGATCATGTGTACCCTTCTGGGCGTGGTCATTGAGAAGGTGGCCTATACGCCCCTGCGCTCCGCCCCCCGGCTGAGCCTCCTCATTACCGCCATCGGCATCTCCTTCCTGCTGGAGAACGGAGCCCAGCTCCTCTTCGGCACGGACACCAAGAGCATGGTCCAGGACCCCCTGATCCCCGGCACCCTGACGATAGGTGATGTGTCCATCACCTACGCCGCCCTTATCACCATCCTGGTGTCCATCGTATCCATGGTGGCCCTGACCATCCTGGTCCAGCGCACCAAGCTGGGTAAGGCCATGCGGGCGGTCAGCGAGGACATGGGGGCCGCCCAGCTCATGGGCATCAGCCTCAACCGCACCATCTCCTTCACCTTCGCCGTGGGCTCCGCCCTGGCGGGCATCGGCTCCGTGCTCCACGTGGCCTCCTACTTCCAGGCCAGCCCCATGATGGGCTCCATGCTGGGCCTGAAGGCCTTCGTGGCGGCGGTGCTGGGGGGCATCGGCTCCATCCCCGGGGCCATGATCGGCGGCTTTGCCATCGGCATCGTGGAGACCCTGGTGACAGCGGCGGGCCTTTCCACCTGGAAGGACGGCGTGGTGTTCGCCATTCTCATCGTGGTGCTGCTGCTCAAGCCCACCGGCATCCTGGGCAAGAAAATCACCGAGAAGGTGTAAGGGAGGTGGATGAGATGAAAACACGTAGAATCCGCATTCCCATGCCGGTGCGCTACCTCACCAACACGGTGCTGACCGTGGCGCTGTGGGCGGTGCTCATCGCCCTCATCTCCGGCGGCGTCATCACCAACTACTGGTCCGGCATTCTGGTCACAGTGGGCATCAATATCATCCTGGCGGTGTCCCTGAACGTGGCCACCGGCTACCTGGGCCAGCTGCCCCTGGGCCACGCCGGCTTTATGGCCGTGGGGGCCTACGCCGGGGGCATCTACATGAAGACCACCCCTCTGGCGGAGCTCCTCAAGGCGGACAACACCCTGGCGGCCCTGCCCTATATTATCGTCGCCCTGGTCCTCTCCGGCGTGGTGGCGGGGCTTTTCGGCCTCATCATCGGCATTCCCGCCCTGCGGCTCAAGGGCGACTACCTGGCTATCATCACCCTGGGCTTCGGGGAGATCATCCGGGTGGTCCTCACCAATATCGACTCCGTGCTGGGCTTCAAGTTCACCTACGGCGCGGCGGGCCTCAAGCAGATCCCCAAGATCTCCAGCTTCACGCTGGTGTTCGCCTGCGTGGCCGTTACCTGCCTTGTGATCCACATGGTCATGAAGTCCCGCCACGGCCGGGCCATCCTCTCCATCCGGGAGAACGAGATCGCGGCTGAGAGCGTGGGCATCAACACCACCTACTACAAGGTCATGGCCTTCGTCATGTCCGCCTTCTTCGCCGGCATCGCCGGGTGCCTCTACGCGGGGTATCTGGGCTCCCTCTTCCCCTCCACCTTCAAGTTCATGAAGTCCATCGAGATCCTGGTGATGGTGGTTCTGGGCGGCATGGGCTCCATGCTGGGGTCCGTCCTCTCCGCCACGGTGCTGACGGTGATCTCGGAGCTGCTGCGGTCCGTGGG
>CALWYI010000035.1 GCA_944385715.1 uncultured Oscillospiraceae bacterium
TAGCTTAGGCACGAGACGGAAGGAAAGCCGGACTGGCTGTCCGGCTTTCCTGTCCAAATTTATTGTAATAGGTGTGACCGCAGCAATGATGGAACTGTTTACCGGACTGGGACTTTTACTGGTGGTTTTGTTGGTGTTCTCCCTGTTCAGCATGAAAATGCCCAAGGGACAGATGGCCATGTCCGGCATGGCGGATGCGGCCATTGCCAGTTTTTTGGTGGAGGCCATCCATAAGTATATTCTGGGCGGCGCCCTGTCCATCCCCTTCTTCCTGGAGGTGGGGGAAAGCGCCGGCAGCCTGGGCGGCGTGGCCGCCGCTATCCTGGTGCCCATCCGTATGGGCGTCAACCCGGTGCTGGCGGTCTCCGCCGGCCTGGCCATGGGCCGTTTCGGCATCCTGCCCGGCTTTATCGCCGGCTACGTGGTGGCCTTCCTGGCCCCCTTCATTGAAAAGAAGCTCCCCGAGGGCGTCAATATCATCGCCAGCGCGCTGGTATCCGCGCCGGCGGCCTATCTGGCGGCCTACCTGGTCGATCCCGTCGTCTCCTCTGTGCTGGGGCAGATCGGCGGCGCCATCACCGTGGCCGCGGAGCAGCAGCCCATCGTCATGGGCTTCCTGCTGGGCGGCCTTATGAAGGTCGTCTGCACCTCTCCCCTCAGCTCCATGGCCCTCACCGCCATGCTGGGCCTCACCGGCCTTCCCATGGGGATCGCCGCCATCGCCTGCGTCGGCGGCGCCATCTCCAACGGCGTGGTCTTCAAGCGCATGGGCTACGGCAACACCGGCAACGCCATCGCCGTGGTCCTGGAGCCCCTGACCCAGGCGGTCATCGTCACCTCCCACCCCCTGCCGATCTACAGCAGCTCCTTCCTGAGCGGCGGACTGTCCGGCGTCGTGGCGGCGGCCCTCGGCATCATCAACAACGCTCCCGGCACCGCCTCCCCGATCCCCGGCCTGCTGGCCCCCTTTGCCTTCAACGACCCTCTGACGGTCTGCCTGGCGCTCGCTGTTTCCATGGCGGCAGGTCTGGCGGGCGGTATGGTGGTCTCAGGGGTCTTCCGCCGCCTGTCCTCCGTGGACCGCGGGGCTGTCCCCACCGTGAGCCTTCCCGGACTGGGCCTGTCTGTGCGGGAGTGCGCGGAGAGCGAGGGATAACCAAACAGCCCCTGCGGCAGGGAACGGCGCGTTTTTTAACGAAAATCGGTCTGCCATAAGCGGCGGACCTGTGGTATACTGGACAGCATAGGGGGAGCGCGGTGACCCTGCCTTTACGCTCCCAGGCCCCCTCCGTCGGCGGTGGGGCGGAAAAAACGGAGATCAGCCGCAGGCGTGACCCAACGCCTGCGGCCGTTCCGGTAAGGAAAGGATGCATGCGCTATGATCATCACAGAGAAAAAGCCGGCAGAGGAGCTGCTGGCTATGCTCTCGGGCGTGCGGAAGGTGGCGCTGGTGGGCTGCGGGAACTGTGCCGCCGCCTGTCAGACCGGGGGCGAGAAGGAAGTGGCGGAGATGAAGCAGTTCCTGGAGGAACGGGGCTTTGAGGTGGTGGGGACCGTCCTGCCCGACGAGTGCTGCCACAAGATGCTGGTGAAGCGGGACCTGCGGGCCCTGAAGGACAGCGGCGCAGAGGCCGTCGTGGGACTGGCCTGCGGCGACGGCGTCCAGACCGTGGCGGACAACATCCAGCTGCCGGTCTACCCCGCCAACAACACCGTGTTCCTGGGCCAGGTGGAGCGGGTGGGGATCTTCCACGAGTACTGCCGCATGTGCGGCGACTGCGTCCTGGGGGAGACCGGCGGCATCTGCCCCGTTACCCGGTGCGCCAAGAGCCTGGTGAACGGCCCCTGCGGCGGGCAGAAGAACGGAAAGTGCGAGGTCTGCCCCGACAACGACTGCGCCTGGATCCTGATCTACAACCGTCTCCAGGCCACCGGCCAGGCGGAGAAGCTGGGCAGGACCCGGAGGACCAAGGGCTACTCCGGGGCCTACTATCCGAAACATGTGAACTTGAGGGAGGGGAAGAAGGCATGAGTCAGCTGCAGAGCGCCCTGGAGAGCGGCCGGTTCGCCGTGACGGCGGAGATGGCGCCCCCGAAGGGCTGTGATTTTTCCGAGCAGATCAGGGTGGCCGATCTTCTCAAGGACAAGGTCCACGGCGTCAACGTGACAGATATGCAGTCGGCGTGTCTCAAGGCGTCCTCCCTGGGCCTGTGCATCCACCTCAAGCAGGCGGGCGCGGAGCCCATTTTGCAGATCACCGGCCGGGACCGCAGCCGCATGGCCATTCTGGCGGACGTGCTGTCGGCGGCCTCCTTCGGCATCGACACGGTGCTGGCCCTCACCGGCGACCACCCGGTGGTGGGGGACTGCAAGGACTCAAAGCCCGTGTACGACCTGGACTCCGTGGGCATCCTCCAGATGCTCAGCGACATGGAACGGACCGGCTGCGACTGCGGCGGCAATCCGCTGGACGGCGGCGCTCCCGCCCTGTTCAAAGGGGCCTCCGTGACGCCGGTCTACGACCCGCTGCCCCTGCAGATCAACAAGCTCCGCCAGAAGGTGGAGGCCGGGGCCCGGTACATCCAGACCCAGGGCGTCTTTGACCGGGAGAGCCTGTGCCGCTTCCTGGAGGAGGTGGACCGCGCCGGGATCAGCGTACCCATCATGGCCGGGATCATCCCCCTCAAGAGCGCGGGCATGGCCCGGTTCATGAACGAGAACGTACCCGGCATCGCGGTTCCGGAGGAGATGATCGCCCGCCTGGACGCCGCCGCGGCGGAGGGCAGGGAGAAGGGCGTGAAAGGCCTCCCGGCGCAGCTGGGCATTGAGATGGCGGCGGAGTTCATCGCCCGCATCAAGGAGGAAAAGATCTGCGCGGGCGTCCACATCATGGCCATCGGCGCGGAACGGAACGTACCCGCCATCCTGGAGAAGGCCGGCGTCACTATATAGCCGGCGGCCAGACCTCCTGTTTTCCGGACCGGGGAGGACGCTTTGAACCGGAGAAAGCGGCCCTAGAGCAGGGGGGAGTCCGATATGGCTGACAGTGAACAGCGAAAGAAGGCCCGCTCCGCAATCACTGATTGCGGAGCGGGCCTTTTATAGCGCGGCGGGGAGACCGGGGCGGCCCGGCAGGGGGGCACAGGCAGCGCTGGAGGGAAACGGTCAGTCCCGGCTCCATCACGACACCTCGTGGGGGATGGTGATCTTCTCCACCCGGAGCGCGCCGTCCACGATCTCCGCCGTCATCATGGTGATCTCCTGGTGGAACCGCCGGGGACCGCAGGAGCCGGGATTGAGCCAGAGAATACCGTCCCGCTCCTCCTGGACATACTTGTGGGAGTGGCCGAATACCACCACATCCACGCCGCTGAGGTCCGCCGGGAGCTCCTTCCGGTTGTGAACCATGCGGAAGGTCACGCCGTCCAGGGTGACGGTCAGGTGGTGGGGGATGGCTTCCGCCCAGCCCCTGTCGTTGTTGCCCCGGACCACATAGAGGGGGGCGTACTCCCTCAGCTCGTCCACAATGGACTGCTTGTTGATGTCGCCGCCGTGGAGAATGGCGTCGGCGGCCTTTAGGTGCTCCCGCACCTCCGACCGCAGCAGACCGTGGGTATCGGAAAGAATGGCAAGTTTCATAAGAAATTTCCCCCGCTTTCAATATTGCGTGGAGATCTCGTCCGCTCCGATTCCGTAGAGGCGGCAAAATTCCTCCAGGTCGCCCGGGGCGCGGATCAGCAGGACCTCGGTGAATTTCCCGGTGCGTATGTCCTGGAACCCCGCCACCTTCTCCCCGGTGCAGATGCTGGAGCGGATCACCGGCTTCTGGGTGTCCCGGTCGTAGGTGCGCGTCTCCCGTTTTTTTCTGAACAACATCCTGCATCCCTCCCAAAAACTACGGGGTGGTGTCTATACCATCATCATACCGTTTCGGATGGGCGGATGTCAATGCTGCCGCCATGGGCGGCCCGCAGTTCCAGTGTATAGAGGATAAGGCAGATCACGGTCAGCAGAGCCTCCACCGCCGGCTGGGCGGCGATGACCCCGGTGAGGCCCCACTGGCGGTTGAGCAGGATCACCGCCGGAATGAACAGCACCGCGTTGCGCAGGACCGTAATGGCCAGGGAGTGGAGGGCCTTGCCCAGGGCCTGGAAATAGCTGGTCACCATATTGATGACGCCCAGGGCGGGAGCCGACAGGCACAGCACCTTCAGAAAGTACCCGGCCTGGGCGATCAGGTCCTCCTCGTGGAGGAACACTGCGGTCAGCTGCCGCCCGGCCAGCAGGAACAGGACGGTAAATACCCCGCCCAACAGGATACCGTACAGGATGGACAGGCGCATGGCGGAGGTCATGCGCTCCCGCTGCCCCGCGCCGAAGCAGTAGCCGATGAGGGGCGTGACCCCCTGGGACAGGCCAACAGACAGCATGATGGGCACCATGTCGATCTTATAGGCGATCCCGTAGGCCGCTACCGCGTCCGAGCCATAGATGGCGATGTAGTTGTTGAGTACGATATTGGCCACGCTCATCAGCACCGTGATGAGGGCGCCGGGGATTCCGATGGTCACCACGTTTCCCACCATGCCCCGGTCAGGGCGGAAGGCCCGGGGCGACACCGGAAAGAGGGCATTACCCCGGTTATGCTGCCGGATCATGCAGGCAAGGTAATACACACTGGAGCAGGCAAAGCCCAGGGAGGTGGCGGCGGCGGCTCCGGCGGCGCCCCAGCCCAGGGGAATAATGAACACATAGTCCAGCACGATGTTGACGCCGTTGCCCAGGATCAGGCCCACCGTGCTCTCCCGGATGAGCCCCGCGGAACGGAACAGGTGGACAAAGCCGTTGGAGAGCATGATGAAGGGAGCGCCCCAGAAAATGTAGCGGAGATAGTCCTGGGTATAGCCCATGTTCTCGGCGTCCGCTCCGGCAAGTTCCGCCAGCGGGGTGAGAAACAGCAGCCCCAGAACGGCGGTGACCACGCCGGCGATCACCATGACGTAGGTGCAGAAGTTCATGGTCTTGCCGGCGCGGTCCTGCCGCCCCTCGCCCAGAAGCCGGGCGATCACGCTGCTGCCGCCCATTCCGAATACGCAGGCGATGGACATGATGATCAGCAGAATGGGTACGCACAGGGTCACGGCGGCAATCATCGCGGGCTCTTTGGTCAAGGAGACAAAAAAGGTGTCCGCCATATTGTAGATGAGGGTGGTGAGCTGTCCCAGCATGGCGGGCAGCCCCACCCGGGCAATGGCTTTGGACAGATTGGATTCTTCAAAAACAGATGTCATAGTCGTTCCTCCCTTGCAAACGCTCCGATTATAGCGTAAACTGGAGAAAAGGACCCGGACATATGTCCGGGTTTTGGAGGGGCTATGGAAAAAATGTATGATCCACAGGCCGTGGCGGCCTGGGTGGAAAAGAGCCGGTACCGCATGGCTCTGGAGAAGTGGAAGCCGTAGCTTATGCTGCTGCGCTACGAAAAGGGGGAGCTGGTCACCTCCCCCATGCCGGAGGAGCGGCTGTTCCAGGTGGTGGTCCAGGGGAGCCTAAACATCTATTTTATTCGGGACGACGGCGGGTGCTACTCCCTCTCCACGGGAATGACGGACTACCTTCTGGGCGACATGGATCTGTTCCACTCCAGCGGGAACAGCATCTACACAGAGGCGGCCCAGCCGCTGCTGTGTCTGGCTCTTTCGATTGACCGGAACCGGGAGGTGCTCCTGGCGGACAGTGTTTTTCTCCAGATGATCTGCCTGAGCCTGACGGAAAAAATGGCGGCGATTACCGCCCTGGACGCGGCTTCCGGTTCCCTCCCGGAGCGCGTGCTCGCCTATATGCGCTATAAGTGCCCGGATGGTGTGCTGAAGGGCCTGGAGCGGGAGGCCTTTCATCTCCACTGCAGCGCCCGGCAGCTCCAGCGCATTCTGAATCAGTTGGAGCAGCAGGGGAAGGTCGTCAAGACAGGGAAGGGGACCTACGCCCTGACATAGGAATCGAGGCGGCGAGGGGCCGCCTCCCGCTGTCCATCAGGCACAGCGGTTTTTACATTTTCCCTGGCCTGATAGAAGGGCCGGATCTCCTCCGTGTTCTGCCGAACGCTTCGCCCCACCCCAGAGGCCTGCACGCGGGCTTTTGAACTGGCTTTGGAATATCTGGGGATTTTTTGCGTCTGAAATAGCAGAGACAACCATATATAAGGAGGGGCTGGAAATGGCAAAGAGAGAGCGGCGCGTCCCCATCATTACTGTTATATTGGTTTTGGCACCATTTCTCATCATTGGATTTTTCGCAGCTGTAAGGAGCGGGTACGGCTGTTCCGTCGGCCGCTATCTGGAGGCGTCCGACAGAAGCGGTATGGTCATTTTGGGCAACGCACCGGTTCAGATGTCCAACCAGACAGAGTGGGATCTGTTTGCCGGTTTAGCTACCGGGGATAAAATCCTGGTCATTCACGACGGGATGGATCAGTCTTACCCGGGGCGGACGGGAGTATATGCCGTTTGGAAGCTTGGTGACGGCGACAGAGACGATATTCCACCAACGGTTGTCGATAGCCTGATCGAATTGGGGTGGCTGGCAGCCCAATAGCGCAGGAAGACGTGAGATTGAGAGATGCCCCCGGCGGAAAGCCGGGGGCATCTCCCAATCTCAGACTTTTTTCCGCGCCAGAAGAATACCGGCCAGCGCTGCCGCCAGGGCAGAGGGCGTCGGATGGACGAAGTTCCATTGCGCGGATAGGAGACGGAGCGGCTGAACCCGGGCAGGCCCCTTTTGCGCGGTAAAAAGCGCAGCAGCGGCAGTGCCGGAAAATACCGGCATTACCACTGCTGCGTTGTGTGCTATAGGCAGGCTCCCTTCCCCACAGGGATGCCTGTCAGGCGGGCAGAAGGATGTTCCCCTGTACCCCGGGCCCGTTCCCTGTCAGCAGGCGGCGCGGCATGACTGCTTCCGCTTCTGCTTTACGCGCCTGGACCAGATCCCGCCTAACACGGCCCCGAAGGCGGCGGGCAGGAGCCAGCCCAGACCGACGGAGGCAAACGGCAGGAACTCGGAGCCCAGGCCGATTCCGCTGAGGCGGTCCGCCATTTCATACACCGCTGTGAAAAAGGAGGCCAGGGCCGCGCCCCGGCAGATCTCTTTGCCGCAGAGGGGGGAGGGCAGGAACGACAGGATCACAACAGAGACCAGAACGGGGTAGATGAGCTCCAGCACAGGCGCTGCCAGCGCAATGATCGCCGAGAGGCCCGCATTTGAAATTACAAAGCTGATCACGCAGATCACGATGACGAGGGGCCGGTAGGAAAGCTTCCCGCCACTCAGCGCGCAGAAGGATTCCGCGCTGGCGGATACCAGTCCGATCGCCGTGGTCAGGCACGCCGCCGCCACGATAATGCCCAGCAGGAAGATGCCGTTCTCCCCCAGCAGGCTGTTGATCAGCGCCAGCAGCACGCCGGACTGTCCCAGATCAGGGGAGATGGTTCCCGCGGCGGAAGCGCCCAGGAAGGTCAGCCCGCCGTATACCGCAAACAGGCCCAGGGCGGCGACACAGCCAGAGAGACCCACCGCCTGCAGCCGGTGTCCGCGGGAGTAGCCCTTGGCGGTTATGTCTGTCAGCACCACAGTGGAAAACAGCACCGCGCCCATCATATCCATGGTCTGATACCCTGCGGCAAGGCCGTCCTTCAAGGCGGTCTGGGTGGTGACGCCGATATCCACAATTTTGATCGGGGAGAAGATCCCCTTGAAAATCATGATCGCCAGCGCCACAAGCATCAGCGGGGACAGTATTTTCCCGACGATATCCACGATCTTGGTGGGATGGATGCACAGAAGGCCCACCACCAGGAAGAACACCGCGGCGCTCACCCAGGAGGAGCAGTCCGGCAGCAGGGGCTGCACGGCCAGTTCAAACGTGGTGGCCGCTGTGCGGGGAATGCTGACCAGAGGACCGATGCAGAGCGTGATAATCGCTGTCAGCAGCATGGCGGAGGGCTTACCCAGCTTGTTGAACAGATCGGAGGGCTTGTTGCCGGAGCGGAACACCGCCAGCAGGGCCAGCACGGCGAGCCCGGCATCTACCACCATGAAGCACAGGAAGCCGGAAAACCATTTTTCTCCGGTCGTCAATCCGAGGTATGGCGGGAAGATCAGATTTCCGGCGCCAAAGAACATGGCAAACAGCGCGAATCCGAGAACGATAATATTCTTCTTATTTTCCTTGCTTCCCATGGATCTGTCTCCCTTCACAATTGGTATTGTAAGTAGTATAGCTTTTGAGGAGCTCCTCAGCAAACGCGGCCCGACTTCCTGAGACGAAACTTATCCATAAAATTTTTCTTGAAATGAAACACCGGATCATATATGATGGAATAGACCCGGTCTGTATTTTTTTGAAAGAGATGAAGTATATTCTTAGGAAACAGGATGGGAGCAGTCTATGGAGGAGCGGAATCAGCAGTTGGGACGGAATATTCAGATGTATCGCCGGGCGCGGCAGATGACGCTGGAGGATCTGGCGGTACAGATCAGCAAAAGCAAGGCGACGATCAGCAAATATGAACAAGGCAAAATCACCTTGGATATTGATACATTGTTTGAAATAGCGGAAGCGCTGGGGGTCCGCCCGCAGCTGCTGCTGACGGATCTGACGCCGGGAAAAAGGAAAAGACCGCTTTCCGGCGTCACCCAGGGCATGAAACGATACCTGTATAATTATGACGGGCGGATCAAGCGGATTGTGCGCAGCCTGCTCATCTGCGGAGAGGAGGAGCAGGGCGAGACCCCGGCGGCTCTCTTCTACAACCTGCCGTCCTTGGAGGAGCCGCATCGCTGCCGTGGGCTGTACTGCGGCTATATGAAGCAGCACGATTTCGTAACCAACTATTTGCTGGAAAACCAGCGCAACGACATCGAGCATGTGTTCCTGTGCTTCAACTGCCCTCTGGATTATAGCGGACAGGAACAGGGCCTTCTGTCCGGCATTTCATCCCGGACTATGCTGCCGGTTTCCGCCAAATGTATTTTGTCGGATCAGCCGCTGGTGGAGGATGAAAATCTGATCTCCGCTCTGCTTCTTACCAGGGAGGACCTGCGCCTGACAAAAAAGTACAATATGTTCATGCTGGAGTAGGCCGGCCGTTCCGGTTTCCGCCGGGGATTGCGGAGCTCTATGGGGTGGACAAGCGTTTTACCGTTTGCTGCGATAAGCACCTGTCCGGCTGTGCCCGCTTCCTGTGGGACGCCGGGGTCCACTGGATAAGGAAAGACGCGAAACAGAGGCGGGGGGCCCCCCAAAGAGGGGGGCCGCCCCCGCTTTTTTTGGGTGGGGGGGGTTTCCTGGTTTCCCCCCCCCCCCCCCCCGCCCCAGGACCGGGGCGGTCTTGCCGGGGGGGGCGGGGGCCCAGTGAAAAAGAAAACAGGAAAAACGGGGGCGGGCGCCCGAATTAGGGGGGCCCCCGCCTCTGCTTTTTCGGGTTGCAGGATTTCCGCTGCTTTCCCCTACGCCGCCAGCCGCATCAGCATGGACGCGATCTCAGCGTTGGAGCAGTCCGACAGGGGATCCAGCAGGGCTCCGCCGCTGTCGCCCTGGATGACACCCGCGCCGCAGGCCCACTGGAAGGCAGCTATGGCGCCCTCGGACACGTCGGCGATGTCGGCGTAGGAGAGTATGTTGGTGTCCTCGCCCACGGAGACGTCGTAGCCCCGGGCCTGGGCGTACCGGTACAGAAGTACGATGGCCTCCTCCCGGGTGACGGAATCCTCCGGGCCGAAGCTGCCGGTGCTGTCTTCCAGGATCTTCACGCCGGCCGCCCAGCGCACCGCCTCGGCGTACGTGGCATCTTCCGCCACGTCGGTAAAGCTCACGGCGAAGTCCACGGTGGGCTGGCCCGCCATGCGCCACAGGGCGGTGACCAGCGCCGCCCGGGTGACGGGATCGGAGGGCACGGACTGGCTGTCCATCAGCCCGTTGTCCCACACGTAGCCCATGGCGTCGCTGTACCAGTGCTGCTCCGCCGCGCCGCTGTCGCCGGGATCGGCGGTCTGCCCGCCGCTTCTGTAGGAGATGAACTGGTCATAGGCGTCTTTTTCCGCCTCCAGCGTGGCCTCGTTGCCCAAGGTCACCGTGCTGCCGCTGTCGAAGAGGGCGCCGATGGCCTTGGCGGCCGCCTGCTGGTCCGCCAGGGTAGCGCACTTCATGTCGTTGGCCATGTCTGCGATCGCCTGCATGTCATGGCCGAGGATCACGTTTTCCATGGCCTGCAGCGGCTCCTGCAGCACACCCATAGCCTGGCCGAAGTAGGAGTAGCTGGTGAGGATATAGCTGTCCAGGTCCTCCTGGGTCAGTTCCATATTTGCGATGAACTCCTCGATGCCGTCAAAGACCTCCAGCGTGGCCGCGGCGTTGGGGTCACGGGACGTATAAGCACAAAAATACTCGTTATACAAGTTGACGGTTACACCGGCACTGTAGGCGCCCATCTGGAAGCGCAGCTTGGGAATGATGTACTGGTCCTCGGCCGCCATCAGGAAGGGGATATACCGGCCCAGGAAGCCCTCCTGTTGGTAGAAGGTGGCCGCCCGAGCGGTATACTGATTCGAGCTTTCCACGGCGATGGCCACGTCCCGGCTGCCCAGATCCAGCTCCATCTGGATATCGCCCGCCTCCCTGGCGGGCAGCGTGCGCACGGCCTGCTCCGTGACCTGCCGGATCTGCTCCAGATCCTCTTCCGGGGCGGCGGCCAGGAGGAACACCCGGCCCTTCTGCAGCAGCTTGTCGGCCACCGCGTCCATGCGCTGGGCCAGCTCCGCTCCGAAACCGGCGTCCTCCGCCAGCTTCTGCTGGACGTCCTTCAAGTAGTAGTAGACCTCCTGCTTATTCGCTTGGAACCAGTAGCTGTTGGTGTTTATTATATAGCCCAGGGCAATGGTCAGGGCATAACTCAGAAAATAGCTGGAGCCCATGCGGGAGAGATCGTAGGAATCCGTATAGCGCGCCAGGACCTCCTGAATCCGGGCGGTATCGGAGAAATCCGTACTCCCGTACATCTCCATCAGGAGGGCGAGGCTCTGCGCATAGTCCTCCGTCAGGCAGGTCCAGCAGATCTCCTGGATGGGATAGACCTCCTCAGCGCCGTCGCTGGGATATCTGTTGACTGTAGTCCAGCTGTACAGATACTCCGACTTCAGGTTCTGCAGCTCCTCCTCCGTATGTTGCTCGGTATCCAGCTTGCCCACCAGCAGCTTGTAGAGGCTAAGATCCAGAAGATCTTCGTTGGAGAAGTCGCTGGCGTCGAAGCCCAGGTAGAAGCTGCCCACGTTTTCCACCTCAGCCGGGGCCAGGTAGTAATCGATCCCATCGCCCTGGACGACGGTGTACTCCGTGTCGGCGGTAACCGCAGGGAGCACTTCCGGCCCGATGACGAAATCGCTGTTGGACACGGTCTGCTCGTTCCAGGTGTCAAAGGCCAGGGTGTCATCGATGAGCTGCTGGATCTCCTCGTCGCTCATGGCGGCCTTCATGTCGGCCAGATAGGCCTCCTGCTCGGCGATGATCTCCTCGGCGAGCCCTGGCTCAGGCACGGTGGTCACCAGGGCGGTGCGCTCCGCCGCCAGGGCCTCCGCCGCCAGGCGGCGGAAGACCGTCTGGTCGGCGTCCTGGGCGATCGTGTCGAGGGCCTGTTCGAACAGTTCGTAGTAATTCACTTCGCCCGTGTGGACCCAGTAATTTACAATGCTCGAGAAGACGTCCACGCCCACGTTGTCGGAGTCCCGGAGCAGATAGTTGCTGGTCTGTATCTGCTTGAGCTCCGTACGCAGGATCTCCGGATCCACGCCCTCCTCCGCCACCTGCTCCAGTGTCTTGATAACGGCCTGCTGGAACGTATGGGCCTGTTCCGGCTCCGCGTTATACAGGACAAAGCCTACATGCGGTTTGGCCTGATAAGGATATATGTAGGTAGCGATCTGATTTGTAATACCAGCCGCCTCCGTCTGGCTGTAAAATGCGGAGTTCATGTTAGTCAGAAGCGTGGTCAGAAGATCCCAGTATATGATGTCTTCCCAGCCGGCGTCAGCCAGGCTGATGGCATAGTCGATCCTAGAGGCGTTTTCCGCCGCGTCGCCCTCGTAGGCGGGCGCGGGTACGGTGACCTCCACGTGTCCGGGCTCGGTGGGACCGTCTACATAGGCGGACAGATCCGTTCCGTTGCGCTCCACTTTGGAGAGATATTCGCTGTCAATGAACTCCAAAAAGTCCCTCCAGGACAGGTCACCGTAGAGCAGGATCAGGCTGTTGTCAAAGTGATAGCAGCGCTCATAGGTCTCCAGCAGGGACTTGTAGGTGAGGTCCTGATAATTCCTGTGGGCGCGTCCCAAGTAATTGGAGGCGTACTCCCCCGGATACAGCGCGTCCAGCACATTGTTGCTTGACACCCTGTCCAGATTGGTCAGATTTCCGAAGTCCTCCGAAAATACCGTACCGACCATGGAGATCGGGTCCTCCGGATCATAGAGCGTGTAGCGCAGCGCCTCGCGCTTGAAGACGTTCTCGTTGGTAAGGATCTCCGGCGCCGCCATGCAGCTCAGCTAGACGTCCATCATCGTCATCAGCTGCTCCTCACTCATGGAGCTCACGGGATATTTGGTATAGGTGAGGCCGGTCGAGGCGTTGATATAGGTGTTGTAGGTCCTGGAGGCCATGTCGAAGAAAACATTGGTGCTGGGGTACTTCTCCGAAGAGGCGAGAATGGCGTGCTCAAAGATGTGGTTGGTATCCGTCTCGTCCACATAAGGTGTATGGTAATTAATAGAGAACGCCACCTCCGGGTCGTCGTTCATGATGTACAGGAGCCTTGCCCCGCTCTGCTCATGGGTAAAGGCGATGAGCGTGGAGCTGAGCATGGCGCTCTCCGTGATGGAGTCCACCGTGAAGCCGGAGATGACGTCGCCCACTTCGGGCAGGGCGTCCTCCGTGTCCGCCGCCCGGGCGGTCGGCGTAAAGCCGACTGTGGCGGCCAGCAGGAATGCCAGCGTGAATGAGAGAATGCGTCGCAGTTTCAGACTCATGTGGTTTGTCCATCCTGTTCTCTACATGACGGTTGTACGCGGCGTTGCCGCAGCATCATTTCCCCCGGCCGGATGGGGAGCTGCATGTATATTACTGATTATATAATTTATTGAATATCATTTTGTACAAGGAAAGAACAGACACAGTACGCGCCACTGCAGCCGATTTCCTCTGCGCTGTTCATCGGGACGCACTGTCTTCAATCGTGTGCCTGACCAACTTGTCTCCAGTGCTGTCTGGAGCGGGAGACTATGTATGTGCTGGGGGCTGGCACCGTCAGGACTGAAATATAGTTTTAATGGTAATAGCGGACAGTTTTCCAACAGATGGGCATTGCGCCGGGTAAAGCTGACGCTGTCCGGGGTCCTGAACTCCGCCAGGATAGCCAGCACTCAGGAGCGGTGAGCAGCACCGTTCGGTCCACCCGGCAGCCCTCCATTTTATAAAAAACTGTGCGTCTGCTCGCTTTCTTCATACATTTGGGCAGGAAGGAAGATCTATGCGCCGTTTCCGACCTCTCACAGCCCGGCCACGAAGCGCATGAGCATGGTGGCTACCTCGGCCCGGGTGGCACTGCCGGCGGGGGCCAGGAGGCCGTCCTTGCCGCCGATGATCCCCGCGCCGCAGGCCCACTGCATGGCCTCCATGGC